>NZ_JACAPT010000023.1:0-277426 GCF_013385565.1 Pseudomonas sp. E6002
CTTTAGATTTTGATTTTGCTTAACAACACTCAAGCCGGCCTGTAGCCCGGCTGTTCAAAAGTGAGCCGCCGTAAGGGCGGTACCAATAGCGGCCGTTACCTAAATAACGGATATACACCCCGACCCCCCTCTCACCCCAACAACTCACTCATCGCAATAATCTGCTCCGCCACCTGAATCAGCTTCTGCTGCCGACTCATCGCCTGACGCCGCATCAGCGTGTAGGCATCTTCCTCATTACACCCCTTCATTTTCATCAACAACCCCTTGGCCGTTTCGATCCGCTTGCGTTCGGCCAACTGCTGATCCCGCGCCTGCAACTGCGCGCGTAGCGCCTGGTCACTCTCGAACCGCGCCATCGCCACATCCAGAATCGGCTGCAACCGCTGCGCCTGAATCCCCTCGACAATGTAGGCACTCACCCCGGACTTGATCGCCTGACGCATCACCCCCGGATCATGCTCATCGGTAAACATCACAATCGGCCGTGGCTGGTCGCGACTCACCAGCACCACCTGCTCCATCACATCGCGTCCCGGCGACTCGGTATCGATCAAAATCACGTCCGGGCGCACCGCTTCGACCCGCGCCGGCAAGTCGATCGTCAACCCCGATTCATCGATCACCTCAAACCCGGCCTCGGTCAACGCAGCCTTGAGCCGACCGACCTTGCGCGGTGTGTCATTGATCAACAGGATTCGTAGCATGGGTTCCTCCTGTCAGCGCAAGGCCTGGCGGCTGGCAACATCTGCCATGGCATGCAGGCGAAAGCTGCGGGCGTACCCGGCCGGGTCCGAACCGTCCCAGATTTTTCCGTCGATCAACTGGCTGCTGCGCATGGCCTCGCCACCGGCAGGCACGCCCACGGCGCTGGCCGCCTGGCGATAGATGTCCAGTTGTTGCACACGCCGGGCAACGCCGAGGTAGTCCGGGTCCTCCCGCAGCAGGCCCCAGCGGCGGAACTGGGTCATGAACCACATGCCATCAGACAGGTAGGGCAGGTTCACCTCGCCGTCGCCATAAAAACGCAGCGCGTGGGGATCCTGCCAGTGGTTGCCGAGGCCGTCATCGTAGTCGCCGAGCAGGCGCGGTTCGATGCAATCGAGCGGGGCGTCGAGGTACTGCGGGGCGCTCAGCAACTGTGCAGTGGAGCGGCGGTTTTCCGTGCTCTGTTCGATAAAACGGCTGGCCTGCAGGATCGCCATCACCAGTACCCGGGCGGTATTGGGGTATTGCTCGACAAATGCCTGGGTGCAGCCGAGGACTTTTTCCGGATGGTCCGGCCACAGTGCCTGGGTGGTGGCCAGGGTAAAGCCCTGGTTCTGCTTCACCGCACTGGCGCACCAGGGCTCGCCCACACAAAAGCCGTCGATGCGCCCGGCTTGCAGGTGCGCAACCATCTGCGGCGGCGGCACCACCACACTGTCCACATCCTGCAGGGGATGAATGCCCTGGCTGGCCAGCCAGTAATACAACCACATGGCGTGGGTACCTGTGGGAAAGGTCTGGGCGAAGGTGAGTTTTGTTCGGCTTTGGTGCACGTGGCGGTCCAGCGCCTCAGGACTGGTCACCCCCAGCTGTTGCAAGCCACGGGACAGGTTGATGCTCTGGCCGTTCTGGTTCAGGCCCATCAGCACCGCCATATCGGTGGGTGCCACGCCGCCGATGCCCAGGTGCACGGCGTAGATCAGGCCGTACAGGCTGTGGGCGGCGTCCAGTTCGCCGCTGACCAGGTTGTCCCGCAGGCTGGCCCATGATGACTGGCGCCTGAGATTCAAGGTCAGGCCATAGGGCTGGGCGAAGCCCTGGGTGGCGGCGACCACCACCGAGGCGCAATCGCTCAGGGCCATGAAACCCAGGTTGAGGCTGCTCTTTTCCGGGGCATCGCTGCCGTTGACCCAAGCCAGGGGATCACTCATCAATACGTACCTTTCATAAAAAAACGCCGTTCCGTCGGGTACTCAGAAGAAGAGCCCGGGGTAACGACGTCTGTGTCCTTGAGCCCGTTCCGCCGTTGGCGCGAGCTGCGATAGACAAGGCAAAGCAAGGCACATGCCACGATGCGCACAGGATGGGTTGGGCGTCAGCTTTCCATCAGGATTGAAATCGGCCTGCCTCGCAGTATGGCCGCTCTTTCAGCCCGGGCCATGCAGGCATGTTCAGCCACCTTCACCGTTTCTCGACGCTGCTTTTCGGCCTGCTGCTGCTGGGCAGCCCCGGCGCGTTCGGGGGCTCCTACCAGGCCCGTGATGAAAGCCTGCACACTTTTTTTACCGCGTTGTCCCTGCCGCTGGGGCAGCCGATCGTTGTCAGTCAGGCGGCAGCTCGCAAGCGCATCAGCGGGGCGTTCGATTTCGACTCGCCCCAACCGCTGCTGGAGTCGGTCGCCCAGCAGCAAGGCCTGATCTGGTACACCGATGGCCAGGTGCTTTACCTCTATGACGCCGACGAGGCGAAAAGCTCGGTAGTGACCCTGCGGCATATCTCGGTCGACCTCCTGCGCGGGTTCATGCGCCGTTCGGGGCTCGAAGAGGCGCGCTACCCGCTGCGTGCGAGTGGGGCGCGGGTGTTCTACGTGTCCGGGCCGCCGAACTATGTCGACCATGTGCTGCGCCTGGCCCAACTGATGGACCGCCAGCGTGCGGAACTGCGCCTGGGGCCGCAGCGGATCGGGGTGGTACAGGTGCTCAACACCCACGTTGCAGACCGCGAGTACAACATGGGCGACAGAACCGTCACGGTGCCGGGCATGGCATCCATGATCGAAAAACTGCTGGCCGTCGAGCAGGAGAGTGCGTCCCCGCGGCAACCCGGATTACTGGCCGACAAGAATATCTCGGTGCTGGCGTACCCGGACACCAACAGCCTGCTGATCAAGGGCAAGCCCGCGCAGGTGAGCTTTATCGAAGGTCTGGTGGCAGAACTGGACGTACCGAAGCGCGCGGTGGAGGTTTCGATGTGGCTGGTGGATGTGGACCGCGATGAGCTCAAGAAGATCGGCGCGACCATGCACAAGGGGGCGGACAAGCCTTCAGCTACCCGGGTCATGGCACCCATCGAGGACGAAGCATTCATGCAGCGGATCACCGCCTTGGAGTTGCGCAGGCGAGCGAGGGTCACGACGTTGCCGGTGATTCTCACCCAGGAGAATGTGCCCGCGGTTTTCAACGACAACCAGACGTTCTATCTGCCCCGGCCGGGTGAAGAACACGACGAATGGCAACCGGTGGTCTTTGGTACGCAGGTCAGTGTTCTGCCGCGCTTCGCCGAGGCGAATGAAATCGAGATGCTGCTCACCGTCGAGGATGGCCGCCAGATGGGCAAGGCTGCCAGTCGCGACAAACCCTCGGCGGGGGTGGAGCGGATGGGGATCAACACGGTGGTGCGTGTGGCTCCGGGCAGGCGATTGCTGGTGGGGAATTTTCAGCGCGATACCGGCACAGCCTTGCTCGGACGCTACAACGGGCCCATGGCCAACAGTGTGCGATTGTTTGTGATTCAGGCGACGGCGGTCGCAAATGTGCTGCATACCGCTGCCGAGCCGGGGCAGGCGCCGCCGTTGACGCGCTCCCAGCATGAGCAGGTGAAGCGGGCATTTAATCGGGTGACCGAAGGATAAGAACGTTGGTGGTGCCCCTGGGCGGGCATCGCCGAAAGGTCCTACGTGTCCAGTCTGAAAAAATCAGTGCCTATGGGGTTTTTTCCTCTCCTATACAGCGAGTGGGCCTTTTATAGTCGCGACCTTCAGGAAATCAGCGTTGGAAATGAAGGTGAGTTGGGTGCGGAGGTACGAATGGCCGTGGTGAACGATGGGGTACTGGCTACCCCCATGGTCTTTGAGCGCTGGACGTTGCACGGCGACGGTAGATTGACCAGTGAAGACTCGGATATTCAACTCCCGCCCAAGGAGTGGCAGGTGTTGCGCCTGTTGCTGTCCTCGGCCGGAGTGCTAGTGACCAAGGACCACTTGCTGGAACAGGCATGGCCCCATAACGAGGCCACGGAAGAGTCCCTGACCCGTTGCATCTGTTCGCTGCGCAAATATTTGAAGGGCGGCAAGGGCCTGATCAAGACGGTATACGGCAAGGGGTACCGGGTGACCTGTGCGGTCAGGGTGACCAGCCTGACGGTGGGCGCTGTCTGTTCCACCTGCGGTCGGGGGCAGGCATGAGCAGCGCCCGGTGCAAGGGGGCGCTGCTGCTGATGCTCACGCTCGGCTTCGGCAATGAAGCCCGGGCGTATTGCTGGGCCGAGGCTGCCAGCCGATACGGCATGGAGCCGGAATTGTTGCAGGCCATCGCCGCGGTGGAGTCGGGCTACCGCGCCAAGGCCATGAATTACGCCAACAACAATGGCACCCGTGATATCGGGCTGATGCAGATCAACAGCATTCACCTGCCGCGCCTGCTCAAGGAGGGCATTACCGAGCAGCGCTTGCTGGATGAGCCTTGCCTATCGGTGGAGGTGGGGGCGTCGATCCTTGCCGACTTCGTCAAACAGTTCGGCTACAACTGGACGGCGATCGGTTCCTACAATGTGGGCGGCGGGCCCGGGCCTCAGCGTGAGGCCCTGCGTCTTCGCTATGCGCAAAAAATCTGGGCCCGCTATGAGGAACTGATGACGCACCGTAACTGACGATTGGACGGCACGCCTCGCATGCAGCCCGTCACCCCGGCTATAATCGCCGCCACCTTTCGCCGCCATCCGAGTCAAGCCCGCCCATGTATACCCTGGCCCGCCAGCTGTTGTTCAAACTCTCTCCGGAAACTTCCCACGATCTGTCCCTGGACTTGATCGGTGCCGGTGGCCGCCTGGGGCTCAATGGCCTGGTGTGCAAGGCCCCGGCGAAAATGCCGGTGTCGGTGATGGGGCTCGATTTCCCCAACCCGGTAGGCCTGGCTGCGGGTTTGGACAAAAACGGTGCGGCCATCGACGGTTTTGCGCAGCTGGGTTTTGGCTTTGTCGAAATCGGCACCGTGACCCCACGGCCGCAGCCGGGCAACCCGAAGCCGCGGATCTTCCGCCTGCCGGAAGCCGAGGCGATCATCAATCGCATGGGCTTCAACAACCTGGGTGTGGATAACCTGCTGTCACGGGTTCAGGCGGCTAAGTACACCGGTATCCTCGGGATCAATATCGGCAAGAACTTCGACACGCCGGTGGAGCGTGCGGTGGATGACTATCTGATTTGCCTGGACAAGGTCTACGCCCACGCCAGCTACGTCACGGTCAACGTCAGCTCGCCTAACACCCCGGGCCTGCGCAGCCTGCAGTTTGGCGACTCCCTCAAGCAACTGCTCGAAGCCTTGCGCCAGCGCCAGGAAGATTTGGCTGTGCGCCACGGCAAGCGTGTGCCCCTGGCAATCAAGATTGCCCCGGACATGAACGACGAAGAGACCGTACTGGTGGCCCAGGCCCTGGTGGACTCGGGCATGGATGCGGTGATCGCCACCAACACCACCCTGAGCCGCGTCGGTGTCGAAGGCCTGGCGTATGGTGACGAAGCGGGCGGCCTGTCCGGTGCGCCGGTACGCGACCAGAGTACCCACATCGTCAAGGTGCTGGCGGCCGAGTTGGCAGGGCGCTTGCCGATCATTGCCGTGGGCGGCATCACCGAGGGCAAGCACGCGGCCGAGAAAATCGCCGCCGGCGCGAGCCTGGTGCAGTTGTACTCCGGCTTTATCTACAAGGGCCCGGCGTTGATTCGCCAGGCGGTGGATGCGATTGCGGCATTGCCGCGCGGCTGACAACAGGCAATAAAAAGGGCTCCTTGAAGGAGCCCCTGGGCCGAAGCCCGCCGCCCGGATGGGGCGTGCGTGGTTAAGTGGTTGCGTATTCGTGCTGGTGTCGGAATTAAATGCCCTTGATTAGCCGACGGCGTGAAGTTCGTTGAGTCTGTGGATTCCCGCAGTGCCAGTCATACCGTCCCAGTTGTCGCCGCGTCCTTCTCGCCAGCCGTTGATCCAGGCTTGGCGTACCGACGGTAGAGTAAATGGGCAAAGCTCACGGGATTTGCCATGAACGCCATATTGATATCCGCGTAAAAATGCTCTTTCCAACGGATCACGCTTAAGTCTTCTCATAGGGTGTTTCCCTCACTTGTTGACTGTCTTGATATCCTTCGGCCTCGTCCGAGGCCGGGCAGAGTTTTTCTGCCGTTGGTGCGCTCGCTGCCGGCGTGGCGAGCTATGTGTCGGCGTCGTTACGGCGCCAACCTGTGTTGAGTTCTAACCAATAGGTCACATGGATTCAATGATCGTTTTGTCATAAGCACGTAACGATAACGATGCTATAGCCATAAGCTGGGATGGCTTTTCGCCCCTTTTATTGGGCAAACCCAGCTATGATGTGCCCTTCAAAGAGGATGGGTTTAATCCTTTAGTGAGAATGTCCGCCTGTTGCAGTCGGTTATTATTCGACGAAGGGTCGGAATGTTTCTTCTTGTTGCTCCAAATACTTGAACTGCCCCGTCGATAAAGGCCCGAAAGGCCGGTAGCCGGGGTGGAACGGCACATTCGTGCCACACGAGCGCTCTTCAAGAAAAGCGCTTGATTGAAAACCGAACGCGCGATGCGTCGCCCGTTCACTTATTGCTGAAAAGCCTGGAATGCCCCATGTCGGACCGTTTTGAACTCTTCCTCACCTGCCCCAAGGGCCTCGAAGGCCTGCTGATCGAGGAAGCCGTGGGGCTTGGCCTTGAGGAAGCCCGCGAGCACACCTCGGCCGTGCGCGGCATGGCCGACATGGAGACCGCCTACCGCCTGTGCCTCTGGTCGCGCCTGGCCAACCGCGTGTTGCTGGTGCTCAAGCGCTTCCCGATGAAGGACGCCGAAGACTTGTACCATGGGGTGCTGGACATCGAGTGGGAAGACCACATGCTCGCCGACGGCACCCTGGCCGTTGAATTCAGCGGCCACGGCTCGGGCATCGACAACACCCACTTCGGCGCGCTGAAGGTCAAGGATGCGATTGTCGACAAGCTGCGCACCCCGACCGGCGAACGTCCATCCATCGACAAGATCAACCCGGACCTGCGCATCCACCTGCGCCTGGACCGTGGCGAAGCGATCCTCTCCCTTGACCTGTCCGGCCACAGCCTGCACCAGCGCGGCTACCGCCTGCAGCAGGGCGCGGCACCGTTGAAAGAGAACCTGGCGGCGGCGATCCTGATTCGCTCCGGCTGGCCGCGCATCGCTGCCGAAGGCGGCGCGCTGACGGACCCGATGTGCGGCGTCGGTACCTTCCTGGTGGAAGGCGCGATGATCGCCGCCGACATGGCGCCCAACCTGAACCGTGAGCTGTGGGGTTTCACCGCCTGGCTTGGCCACGTTCCGGCGCTGTGGAAAAAACTTCACACAGAGGCCAGCGAACGTGCCGCCATCGGCATGGCCAAGCCACCGCTGTGGATTCGTGGTTACGAGGCGGATCCTCGCCTGATCCAGCCCGCCCGTAACAACATCGAACGCGCAGGCCTTAGCCACTGGATCAAGATCTACCAGGGCGAAGTCGGTACCTTCGAGCCGCGTCCGGACCAGAACCAGAAAGGCCTGGTGATCTGCAACCCGCCGTATGGCGAGCGTCTGGGTGATGAAGCCAGCCTGTTGTACCTCTATCAGAACCTCGGCGAGCGTCTGCGCCAGGCGTGCCTGGGCTGGGAAGCGGCGGTGTTCACCGGTGCTCCGGACCTGGGCAAGCGCATGGGCATCCGCAGCCACAAACAGTATTCGTTCTGGAACGGCGCCTTGCCGTGCAAATTGCTGCTGATCAAGGTCACCCCGGATCAGTTCGTCACCGGCGAGCGTCGCACCCCGGAACAACGCCAGGCCGAGCGCGAGCAAGCGGCCTACGACCAGGCGCCGACCGAGCCGCAAGAGCGCCAGTACAACAAGAACGGGAATCCGATCAAACCCGCCCCGGCCCCAGTGGTCGAGCAGGCGCGCTTGAGCGAAGGCGGGCAGATGTTTGCCAACCGCCTGCAAAAGAACCTGAAACTGCTGGGCAAGTGGGCCAAGCGCGAAGGCGTCGATTGCTACCGTGTGTACGATGCCGACATGCCGGAATACTCCATGGCCATCGACCTGTACCACGACTGGGTCCACGTCCAGGAATACGTGGCGCCGAAGTCGATTGACCCGGAAAAAGCTTCGGCACGCATGTTCGATGCCCTGGCGGCCATTCCCCAGGCGCTGGGCATCGACAAGAACCGTGTGGTGGTCAAGCGCCGCGAACGCCAGAGCGGCACCAAGCAGTACGAGCGCCAGAGCGCCCAGGGCAAGTTCACCGAGGTCAGCGAAGGCGGCGTCAAGTTGCTGGTCAACCTGACCGATTACCTGGACACCGGCCTGTTCCTCGACCACCGTCCAATGCGCATGCGCATCCAGAAAGAGGCGGCCGGCAAACGCTTCCTCAACCTGTATTGCTACACCGCCACCGCCAGTGTGCACGCCGCCAAGGGTGGCGCGCGCAGCACCACCAGCGTCGACCTGTCGAAGACCTACTTGGACTGGGCGCGCCGCAACTTCTCCCTCAACGGTTTCTCCGACAAGAACCGCCTGGAGCAGGGCGACGTGATGGCCTGGCTGGAAGCCAGCCGCGATGAGTTCGACATGATCTTCATCGACCCGCCGACCTTCTCCAACTCCAAGCGCATGGAAGGCATCTTCGACGTGCAACGCGACCACGTGCAGTTGCTGGACCTGGCCATGGCGCGCCTGGCACCGGGCGGCGTGTTGTACTTCTCGAACAACTTCCGCAAGTTCCAGCTGGAAGACAACCTCGTCGAGCGGTATGCCGTCGAAGAGATCAGCGACAAGACCATCGACCCGGATTTTGCGCGTAACGCCAAGATCCATCGGGCGTGGAAAATCACCGCGCGCTGATCACTGCGTTCTGAAGCCGCAGGCCCGGATCATTCCGGCCTTGCGGCTTTTTTTTGCGCTGGTCAAACGCAAGTCCTGTGGCTATAACTTAGGACCTGGCCAAAGTGACGCACCCGCACGCTGGCGTTCCGAGTCTTGTCTATGCCGCTGCATGCCGTCCGCCCGAAAATCCTAGGCTTTATCAGTGAGCAGGTGTCGGCGTGGCTGGTGGCGGTGGTGGTGTTGCTGGCCGGTATCGCGCTGACGATTGTCGTCGCCTGGGCCGCGTCCGAGCTTTACCAGCAGCAGATGCGCCAGCGCTTTCAACTGCTGGTCAACGAGCGCTACAGCCGTCTCCAGGAGCGTTTCGAGGACCAGGAACAACGCCTGGGCAGCCTGCGGCGGTTCTTCGTCAATTCAAATACAGTCTCGCGCAAAGAGTTCGAAGGGTTCGCGCAGCCCTTGCTGTTGCGTACCCGCGCCTATGCCTGGGCACCCCGGGTTTTGCGTGACCAGCGCGGTGCGTTCGAGCAGGCAATCACGGCGGAGCGCGGTGCGAATTTCTCCATTCGTGAATTGAATGCGGCGGGCGAACTGACCCCGGCGACTGATCGCGATGAGTATGTGCCGGTGTTGTACAGCCAGACCCAGAGCATTCTCGGCTCGCCGCTGGGTTTTGACCTGTTGGCCCAGCCACTGCGGCGCTCGACGGTGGAGCGTGCGCAACAGTCAGGGAAGATGGCGGTGTCCCAGCCCATGCAACTGGTGGGTGTGGAGCCGGCCTATGCCATGGGTGTATTGCTGGTGGCACCGGTCAGCCGGGCACCGACGACACAAGTGCCCAACAGTGAACCTTACGGCTACGTCATGGCGGTGATCAGCATGCGCCAGCTGGTGGCCGATGGCTTGCCCAAGGCCGCACGGGACAACCTGGTGATGCAGATTGTCGACACCTCCGATGCAGAGCAACGGGTGTTGTACGAATCCAGCAACCCCGTGGCAGACAGTGACCTGGTGGCAGCACGCCGGCTGACGCTCGGCGACCACGTCTACGCCTTGAGCCTGCGCCCCAGCCAGGTGTTCCAGCAGGGCAATCACTCGTCGCTGGTCAGTATCCTGGTCATGGGCAGCCTGCTGAGTGTGCTGCTCAGTGCGTTGCTCTACGTGGTGGTCAGCCAGCGCCAGCGCGCATTGAAGCTGGTGGAGCAGCGCACCGCCCAATTGCGTCAGCGGGAACAGGAACTGCGAGGCACCCACGGCCAACTGCGCAGCGTGCTCAATGCGGCCACCCAGGTGGCGATCATCGCGACGGACTTGCGCGGTGTGATCACCACCTTCAACGCCGGCGCCGAGCAGATGCTGGGCTTTGAAGCACAAGAGGTACTGGGCCACCTGACCCTCGAAAGCCTGCACCTGGCCCCCGAGCTGGAAGCCCGTGCCGCGCAATTGAGCGCAATCCTCGGCAAGCGCATCGCGCCAGCCCAGGCGATGCTGGTGGACAGCGCCGATGCAGTGCATGAGGCCCGCGAGTGGACGCTGGTGCGCAAGGACGGCAGCCAACTGACGGTGAACATGCTCGCCACTGTTCTGCTGGACGAGCATGGCCTGTGGGTCGGGCACCTGGCGATCTGCCTGGATGTCACCGAGCAGAAGCGCGCCTATGAGGCACTGGCCGCGCGGGACCGCTTGCTGAAGAAACTCAGCGCCCATGTGCCCGGCGGTATTTTCCAGTTCATCCTGGAACCGAACAATGTCTCGCGTTTCATTTATGCCAGCGATGGCATCCGCGACATCTACGAAATCGAGCCTGGGGTGTTGCAGCAGGATGCGCGAAAGGTCTTCGAGCGGATTCATCCGCTGGATGTCGAGCGGGTACGGGAGTCCATTCGCCTGTCCACCCTGCAACTGAGCCATTGGCGTGAAGAATACCGGGTGCAGTTGCCCCATCGGGGGCTGCGCTGGGTTCGCGGTGAGGCGACGCCGGAAGAGCTGGCCGGTGGCGGTACGTTATGGCATGGCTATGTGTCGGATATTTCCGATCTCAAGCGGGTCGAGGAAGAGCTGCGGGCGCTGTCGATTACCGATTCCCTGACCGGCATTCATAACCGACGCTACTTCCAGGACCGGCTGAAGGCCGAGATGATCCGGGTCAAGCGTGCCTCGGGGGCGTTGTCGGTGATCATGTTCGACATCGATCACTTCAAGCGCATCAACGACCAGCATGGTCACGCGGTGGGTGATGAAGTGCTCAAGGAGTTATGCCGGCGAATCAGCCAGCGGTTACGACGCACGGATGTGTTTTGCCGGCTGGGGGGCGAGGAGTTTGTGGTGCTGTGCGCCAATACCGACGGCAGCCAGGCGTTCAATGTTGCGCTGGAGTTGTGGCAGGCGTTGCGCGGTGAGCCGATGGAAGGTGTCGGCACGGTGACGGCGAGCTTCGGGGTCGCCAGTTGGCGGGTCGAGGAGGGCGTCGACAGCTTGTTGCTGCGGGCGGATTCGGGTGTCTATGCCGCCAAGCAGGCGGGCAGGGACAGGGTTGAGGCAGAGCGGGTGCTTGCCTGAAGTGCACGGCCATTCAAGCTATTAGAGATCAATGTGGGAGCTGGCTTGCCTGCGATAGCATCACCTCGGTATTCCTGATAGACCGAGGCGTATACATCGCAGGCAAGCCAGCTCCCACATTTGATATTTGCTGCTGTTAGAGGACCGGGGCCGCCGCCGCCAGTTTCGGCTGGCGATACAGGTCCAGCAGCACCTGGTCCAGTACCGAGGACGCGCCCCACGGTTTCGGATCGTTGAGAATCGCCACCACAGCCCAGGTATTGCCATTGTTGTCGCGGCTGAACCCGGCAATCGCCCGCACGGTGTTCAGGGTGCCGGTCTTGACGTGGGCTTCGCCGCGCATGGCCGTGGTCTTCAGGCGTTTACGCATGGTGCCGTCGGTGCCGGCAATCGGCAGCGAACTGATGTACTCCGCCGCGTACGGGCTTCTCCACGCCGCTTGCAGCATGGTCGCCATCTCGCGGGCGCTGACCCGTTCAGCACGGGACAGGCCGGAGCCGTTCTCCATCACCAGGTGCGGCGCGGTGATGCCTTTTTTCGCCAGCCACTGGCGCACCACGCGCTGGGCGGCCTTGGCGTCGTCGCCGTCGGCATCGGTGCGGTACTGCGCACCCAGGCTCAGGAACAACTGCTGGGCCATGGTGTTGTTACTGTATTTGTTGATGTCGCGGATGATCTCCGCCAGGTCCGGCGAGAACGCACGAGCCAGCACTTTGGCGTTCTTCGGTACCGGCGCCTGGATGTCGCGGCCCTGGATGCTGCCGCCCAGTTCCTTCCAGATCGCCCGAACGGCGCCGGCGGTGTAGGTGGCGTGGTCCAGCAACGACAGATACGTCTGCGAACTGCAGCCGTCCGCCAACTGGCCGCTGACGGTCACGGTGACGCTGCCGTCGGCGGCGGTCATCGGGCTGTAGCGCACATCGCCGGTGCATTGCTTGGCGTTGGAGACCTTGACCTGGTTGTCGATGCGGATGCTCGCAATCGGCGGCTCGACCGAGACCAGCACCTTGCCCGAATCATTGCGGGTGACGAAGCGCAGCGCCTTGAGGTTGACCATCAAGGCATCGGGCTTGACCAGGAACGGCTTGTTCTCGTCGTTGCCGTCGTCATTGAACTCCGGCAGTTGCGGCGGGATGAAGAAGCCACGGTCCAGCACCAGGTCGCCGGTCACTTGCTGCACGCCATTGGCCCGCAGGTCGCGCATCAGCAGCCAGAGTTTTTCCATGTTCAGCTTGGGGTCGCCGCCGCCCTTGAGGTACAGGTTGCCGTTCAGGATCCCGCCGCTCAGGGTGCCGTCGGTGTAGAACTCGGTTTTCCACTGATGGTTGGGACCGAGCATTTCCAGGGCCGCGTAGGTGGTGACCAGCTTCATGGTCGAGGCCGGGTTGACCGACACGTCGGCGTTGAACACGGTAGGTGTGCCCGGGCCATTGAGGGGAATCATCACCAGGGACAGGGCATTGTTTTGCAGCTTGGCTTTCTGGAGGGCTTCCTGGACCTTGGGCGGCAGGGAAGTGTTGATCGGGGCGGCGGTAACGGAAAAGGCCAGGGGCAGAAGAAAACTGGCGAGTAACAGTGGACGCAAAGATTTGATCATAAGAATTAAAACCCTACTGCTGAGGGGGTAAAAAGGTGAGGGGTATGTACGAAAAATCCCTCAATGGTCATGAAAGTGTCGGCATTATGCCCCAAGGCTGTCGCACTTGTGGCTGAACGATAGCTGCAATTGGCGGTTTTTTTTACTGGCACTCTGCCGCCTGTCCCAGAGAATCGGGCAAAGGCCTGCTTAAACTGCTAAAGTGCCGCCCGTTATTACTTAAGAGGATTGTTCCAATGGCGACTAACCGTTCCCGGCGTCTGCGCAAAAAACTGTGCGTTGATGAATTTCAAGAGCTGGGTTTCGAACTGAACCTGGACTTCAAAGAAGGTTTGGACGATGAAGCGGTTGACGCTTTCCTCGAAGCATTCCTGACTGAAGCGATGGACGGCAACGGCCTGGACTACGTCGGCGGTGATGACTTCGGTCTGGTTTGCAAAGCCACCCGTGGTTCGGTCAACGAAGAACAGCGTGCCGCTGTTGAAGCGTGGCTGAAGGCTCGTCCAGAGCTGACCCGCGTTGAAGTCAGCGCCCTGCTGGACGCTTGGCACCCAGAAAAGCCGATTAACCCGGCAGTCTGATGTCATGAAAAAGCGACCCGCCCGGGTCGCTTTTTCGTTACTGGGTCTAAAGAATCAGGCCTTGCGCCAGTTCAGAATCACCAGCGTCAACACCCCCGCGACAATTCCCCAGAACGCCGAACCGATGGAAAACAACGTCAACCCCGACGCTGTGACCATGAAGGTGATCAACGCAGCTTCCCGTTCCCTGGGTTCATTCATGGCGATGCTCAGGCCATTGATGATCGAGCCAAACAATGCCAGTGCCGCAATCGACAGCACCAGTTCCTTGGGCAGGGCGGCGAATAACGCGGCCAATGTCGCGCCAAACACCCCGGCGATCCCGTAGAAAATCCCGCACCAGACCGCGGCGGTGTAGCGCTTGTTGCGATCCTCATGGGCATGAGGGCCGGTGCAGATCGCCGCGCTGATGGCTGCCAGGTTGATGCCATGGGAGCCAAACGGCGCCAGCACCAGCGAGGCCAGGCCGGTGGTAGTAATCAATGGCGACGCCGGTACGTTATAGCCGTCGGCCCGCAGCACCGCGACACCCGGCATGTTCTGCGAGGTCATGGCCACCACGAACAGCGGGATGCCGATGCTGATGGTCGCGGCCAGGGAGAAGTGCGGCGTGGTCCACACCGGCGTTGCCACTTCCAGGTGAAAGCCACTGAAATCCAGCAGCCCCATCAGCCCGGACAGCGCCGTGCCGATCAGCAGTGCCGCGAGCACGGCATAACGCGGCGACAGGCGCTTGATGACCAGGTAAGTGAAGAACATCCCCAGCACCAGACCGGTACGGTGCTGCGCGGCGACGAAAATCTCGCTGCCGATCTTGAACAGAATCCCCGCCAGCAAGGCGGCCGCCAGGGACGCGGGGATGCGCTTGACGAGTTTTTCGAAGCTGCCGGTCAGCCCACAGATGGTCACCAGCACCGCGCAGGTGATGTAGGCGCCGATGGCCTCGCCGTAGCTGACGCCGCCCAGGCTGGTGATCAACAGCGCCGCGCCCGGTGTGGACCAGGCAATGGTGATCGGCGTGCGGTAGCGCAAGGACAGGCCAATGCTGCACACCGCCATGCCGATGGAGATCGCCCAGATCCACGAGGAAATCTGCGCGGTGGTCAGGCCGGCGGCCTGGCCAGCTTGAAACATGAGCACCAGGGAGCTGGTGTAGCCGGTCATCATGGCGATGAAACCGGCGACGATGGCCGAAGGCGAAGTGTCGGCCAGTGGGCGTAATCGCGCTTGGGGGACGTCGGACATGGGGCGGTGTTCCTTTTACCGGGCTGTCTGTAGGAGCGAGCTTGCTCGCGAAGGTCGTTAACGATGACGCTGGCATCCTGACTGAATGCGGTGCTTATACGTTTTTCGCGAGCAAGCTCGCTCCTACAAAGGAGAAAGTGCGGAATCAAGCCTAAACTCAAACGTAACGATTCATTGCAATACAGCCGGCGCCGCAAACAGCCGTACAGTGTGTTGGCGCACTGGGTTGTGTACAATGTGCGCTGATTTTACGCGATACTTGCCAGCGACCCTCTGTGCCGTATTACAGTCAACGTCAATTCGCCGCCGTTCTCCCGACCCGAGTGCCCATGAACGAACAGTTGCAGCCCCTCAAGAAACAGCCGCGAGCCGGTAAGGCCGGTCGCAGTGGAACCCAGGACGATATCGTCTACGCGCATATCTTCGAGGCGATCCTCGAACAACGCCTGGCGCCCGGTACCAAATTGAGTGAAGAAGCGCTGGGCGAAATCTTCGGCGTCAGCCGCACCATCATTCGCCGCGCGCTGTCGCGCCTGGCCCATGAAGGCGTGGTACTGCTGCGGCCCAATCGTGGTGCGGTAGTGGCCAGCCCGAGCGTCGAGGAAGCCCGCCAGGTATTCCTCGCCCGGCGCCTGGTGGAGCGTGCGATCACTGAATTGGCGGTGCAGCATGCCACGGCCGAGCAACTGGCCGAGCTGCGGCAGATGGTCAACGACGAGCGCGACAGCTTCTCCCGGGGCGATCGCGGCGCGGGCATCCGGCTTTCCGGCGAGTTCCACCTGAAGCTGGCCGAGGCGGCGAAGAATGCGCCGCTGATCAGTTTCCAGCGCAGTCTGGTGTCCCAGACCTCGTTGATCATCGCCCAGTACGAAAGCGGCAACCGCTCGCACTGTTCCTACGATGAGCACACGCAGTTGATCGACGCGATCGAAGCGCGGGATGCGGATTTGGCGGTGAACCTGATGATGCATCACATGGATCACATCGACAGCAAGCTCAACCTCGATGAGGAAAGCGCTTCTGACGATCTGCATGCAGTGTTCTCGCATCTGTTGCAGACCAAGAAGCCGGGGCGCTCGTCTGTAAAACTGTAATTTTCCAGGCTCGCCACTAACTAAATGTGGGAGCGGGCTTGCTCGCGAAGGCGGTGGATCAGTCAGCACATCCAGCGACTGACACACCGCCTTCGCGAGCAAGCCCGCTCCCACATTTGTTTTGTTGTACCTGTTAAATCAGCGTTGGTGCACCAATTGCCCCGCCGCATACGTCTGCAACACCGCCCGGTCATCCCCCAGTGTCATCAACACAAACAACGTCTCGGCGATGTTATTCGCCTGCTTCAGGCGATAGCTGAGCAGCGGGGTGGCGTTGTAATCCAGTACCAGGAAGTCCGCGTCAGTGCCGGGTTGCAGCGTGCCAATCTTGTCTTCCAGACGCAGCGCCCGCGCACCACCCAGGGTCGCCAGGTACAACGACTTGAACGGACTCAAGCGCGCCCCTTGCAGTTGCATCACCTTGTACGCTTCGTTCAGGGTTTGCAGCAGCGAGAAGCTGGTGCCACCGCCGACGTCCGTACCCAGGCCGACATTCAGCTTGTGCTTCTCGGCCATCGGCAGGTTGAACAAACCGCTGCCCAGGAAGAAGTTCGACGTCGGGCAGAACGCGACTGCCGAACCGGCTTCTGCCAACCGTGCGCATTCGTCGTCGCACAGGTGCACACCGTGGGCGAACACCGAGCGTTCACCCAGCAGTTTGTAATGGTCGTACACGTCCAGGTAGCCCTTGCGCTCCGGGAACAGTTCTTTCACCCATTCCACTTCCTGCAGGTTTTCACTGATGTGAGTCTGCATGTAGAGGTCCGGGTATTCCCCCAGCAGCTGCCCGGCGAGGGTCAGTTGTTCAGGTGTACTGGTCGGTGCGAAACGTGGCGTCACCGCGTAGTGCAAACGGCCCTTGCCGTGCCAGCGCTCGATCAGCGCCTTGCTCTCCGCGTAGCCGGATTCGGCGGTGTCGGTCAAATAGTCCGGCGCGTTGCGGTCCATCATTACCTTGCCGGCGATCATCCGCAGGTCGAGCTTCTCGGCCGCTTCAAAAAACGAGTTCACTGACTGCGGGTGCACGCTGCCAAATACCAGCGCGGTGGTGGTGCCGTTGCGCAGCAGTTCCTTGATGAAAATATCCGCGACTTCTTCGGCGTGGGCCTTGTCGGCGAACTGGCTTTCACACGGGAAGGTGTAGGTGTTGAGCCAGTCCAGCAACTGCTCGCCATAGGCACCGACCATGCCGGTCTGCGGCAGGTGGATGTGGGTGTCGATCAGGCCGGGGGTGATCAGCGCGTCCTGGTAATGGGTGACTTCGATGTCGGCGGGCAGGCTGGCGAGCAAGTCGCTGGCGTGGCCAAGGGCACTGATCTGGCCGTTGTCGATCACCAGCAGGCCGTCCTCGAAATATTCATAGGAGGCTTCGATCCCCACTTCGGCAGGGTCGGCGATGCTGTGCAAAATGGCGGCACGGTAGGCTTTGCGTGTCAAAGGCATGGTCGTCTCAGTTAGTCGCTTGGCTGCGGCGGGATACCGGCAGCAGTTTGGCAATGGGTTCGGCGCTCGCAGTGTGCTGGCCGAAGTTGGCGTTATAGGTGGCGATGATTTCGCCGGCGATGGAGATGGCGATTTCCACAGGCAGTTTGCCTTTGACCTCAGTCAGCCCCATCGGGCAATGCATGCGTTGCAGTTGCGCGGTGTCGAAACCGCGATCCCGCAGGCGGTGTTCAAATTTGACGCGTTTGGTCTTCGAGCCGATCAGGCCGAAGTAGGTGAAGTCATTGCGCTTGAGCAGGGCGGCGGTGAGTTCCAGGTCCAGCGCGTGGTTGTGGGTCATGACGATGCAGTAACTGCCCACAGGCAAGTGGTCGATTTCATCCACCGGCTCTTCGCTGACGATTTTACGCACGCCTTGGGGGATGTGTTCCGGGAATTCCTGTTCCCGCGAATCGATCCAGCGCACCCGGCATGGCAGGCTGGCCAGCAACGGCACCAGCGCGCGGCCCACGTGGCCGGCGCCGAACACCGCGATCTGCGCCTGCACCTGGCCCATGGGTTCGAACAACAGCACCGTCACGCCGCCGCAGCACTGGCCCAGGCTGGCGCCGAGGCTGAAGCGCTCCAGGTGGGTGTTTTGCTGGCCGCGCACAAGCATGTCCCGGGCGATCTGCATCGCCTTGTATTCCAGGTGCCCGCCACCGATGGTGTCGAAGGTGTGGGCGGCGCTGATCACCATCTTCGAACCGGCGTTGCGCGGCGTGGAGCCGAGCTCTTCGATGATGGTCACCAGCACGCAGGGCTCGCCCTGGTTCTGCAGGTCGGCGAGGGCGCTGATCCAGTTGTTCATGTTTACCTCAACATCTCTGTTGTCAGTTCGACCGCCTTCGCGAGCAAGCCCGCTCCCACATTTGATTGGGTTCACACATCAAAATGTGGGAGCCGGGCTTGCCCGCGATGGCAGCGCCTCGGTCTAAAGCGAAGCCAGCTCGGTTTCCGTTTCCACAGCTTTTGCAGCGGTCAGTTGGCGCATCTGCTCACAGCCCCACAACACCCGCTCCGGCGTCGCCGGTGCATCGATCTTCGGCTGATGGCGATAGTCACCCAGGCTCGCCACGGCGTCCTTGATCGCACACCACGAGGCAATACCGAGCATGAACGGCGGCTCACCCACGGCCTTGGAATGGAACACCGTGTCTTCCGGGTTCTTGCGGTTTTCCACCAGCTTCACCCGCAGGTCCAGCGGCATGTCGGCCACCGCCGGGATCTTGTAGCTGGCCGGGCCGTTGGTCATCAGCTTGCCCTTGTTATTCCACACCAGCTCTTCCATGGTCAGCCAACCCATGCCCTGGATGAAGCCGCCTTCGACCTGGCCGATGTCGATGGCCGGGTTCAGCGAGGCGCCCACGTCATGCAGGATGTCGGTGCGCAGCATCTTGTACTCGCCGGTCAGCGTGTCGACGATCACCTCGCAACAGGCCGCGCCGAACGCAAAGTAGTAGAACGGCCGCCCACGTGCCTGGCTGCGGTCGTAGAAGATTTTCGGGGTCTTGTAGAAGCCCGTGCTGGAGAGCGACACCTGGGCGAAATACGCCTGCTGGATCAGCGCTTCAAAGGTCAGGATGTGATCGCGGACCCGCACATGCCCGTTGTGGAATTCAACGTCGGCCTCGCTGACTTCATATTTGCGCGCGGCAAACTCCACCAGGCGCTGCTTGATGGTTTCGGCGGCATTCTGTGCGGCCTTGCCGTTCAGGTCGGCGCCGCTGGAAGCCGCCGTCGGCGAGGTGTTGGGCACCTTGTCGGTGTTGGTGGCGGTGATCTGCACGCGGTCGATTTCCACCTGGAAAATCTCGGCCACCACCTGCGCGACCTTGATGTTCAACCCCTGGCCCATCTCGGTGCCACCGTGGTTCAGGTGGATGCTGCCGTCGGTGTAGATATGGATCAGCGCACCGGCCTGGTTGAGGAAACTGGCGGTGAAGGAAATGCCGAATTTTACCGGTGTGAGTGCCAGGCCTTTTTTCAGGATCGGGCTGTTGGCGTTATAGCGACGGATCGCTTCGCGGCGCTCGAAATACTGGCTGCTTTGTTCGAGTTCGGCGGTCATCTCTTCGAGCATGTTGTGCTCGACGGTCTGATAGTAGTGGGTGACGTTGCGCTCGGTCTTGCCGTAGTAGTTGGCCTTGCGCACGGCCAGCGGGTCGAGGGCCAGGTGCCGGGCAATCGCGTCCATCACTTCCTCGATGGCGACCATGCCTTGGGGGCCGCCGAAGCCACGGTAAGCGGTGTTGGACGCGGTGTTGGTCTTGCAGCGGTGGCCGTTGACGGTGGCGTCGCCCAGGTAATACGAGTTGTCGGAGTGGAACATTGCGCGATCGACAATCGAGTTCGACAGGTCCGGTGAGCAACCGCAGTTGCCCGCCAGGTCCAGGTTGATGCCGTGCAGCCGGCCACTGTCGTCGAAGCCTACGTCGTACTCGATATAGAACGGGTGGCGCTTGCCGGTCATCAGCATGTCTTCGACACGCGGCAGGCGCATTTTGGTCGGCTGGCCGGTGAGGCGTGCGACCACCGCACACAGGCATGCCGGGCTGGCGGCCTGGGTTTCCTTGCCGCCAAAACCACCGCCCATGCGGCGCATGTCGACCACGATTTTGTTCATCGATACGTCGAGTACTTCGGCCACCAGCTTCTGTACTTCGGTGGGGTTTTGCGTGGAGCAGTAGACGATCATGCCGCCGTCTTCGGTGGGCATCACCGAGGAGATCTGGGTTTCCAGGTAGAAGTGTTCCTGACCGCCGATGTGCAGGGTGCCCTGGATACGGTTCTTCGCGGTCGCCAGTGCGCCCGCCGAATCACCGCGCTGGTGGGTGTGGCTGTCGAGCACGAAATGTTTTTTGCGAAACGCCTCGACCACGTCCAGCACCGGCTCCAGGTCTTCGTATTCGATCACAGCGGCCATCGCCGCCTTGCGTGCGGTTTCCAGGTCGCGGGCGGCGACGGCCAGCACCACCTGGCCGACGAACTGCACGGTGTCGATGGCCAGCAACGGGTCGCCGGGCATCAACGGGCCGATGTCTTTCAGGCCCGGCACGTCTTCGTGGGTGATGACGATGCGCACGCCTTCAAAGGCGTAGCAGGGCGCGGTGTCGATGCTAAGGATCTTCGCGTGGGCGCGGTCCGACATGCGTGCGTAGAGGTGCAACTGGTTGGGAAATTCCAGGCGGTCATCGATGTACTGCGCTTCGCCCGAGACATGCTTGGCGGCGCTGTCGTGCTTGACGCTGCGACCGACGCCGCTGGTCAGGTCCTTGGCAAACAGTTCGGCGAGTTCGGCCTGGGATTTTTCCACGGCGTGATGGTTAGACATAAGCGGTCACCCGAGTCTCGATGTGCGGCGTTTGCAGTTCGATGAAGTATTTGCGCAGCAGGTTCTGTGCGCTGAGCAGGCGGTATTCCTTGCTGGCGCGGAAGTCCGACAGCGGGGTGAAATCCTCGGCCAGGGCCGCGCAGGCTTTTTCCACGGTGGCGGAATTCCAGGTGGCGCCGTTCAGTACGGCTTCGCAGTTCTTCGCGCGTTTCGGGGTGGCGGCCATGCCGCCGAACGCCACGCGGGCATCGTCGATCACACCGTTAGTGATCTTCAGGTTGAAGGCCGCGCAGACGGCAGAGATGTCATCGTCCAGGCGCTTGGAAACCTTGTAGGCACGGAACAGCGGCACGCCTTTGGGCACGATGATTTTCTCGATGAATTCGCTGTCCTGGCGGGCAGTGACGCGGTAGTCGATGAAATAGTCTTCCAGCGCCAGGGTACGGCGGGTGTTGCCCTTGCACAGCACGATCTGCGCGCCGAGGGCGATCAGCAGTGGCGGCGAGTCACCGATGGGCGAGGCATTGCCGATATTGCCGCCCAGGGTGCCCTGGTTGCGGATCTGCAACGAGGCGAAACGGTGGAGCAATTCGCCGAAATCCGGGTATTCGTGGTTGAGCGCGCTGTAGCAATCGGACAGGGGAGTGGCGGCGCCGATTTCCAGGCGGTCGTCGAAGCTTTCGATGCGCTTCATCTCTTCGATATTGCCGACGTAGATCATCACCGGCAGCGTGCGGTGGAACTGGGTGACTTCCAGCGCCAGGTCGGTGCCGCCGGCCAGCAGCCGGGCTTGTGGGTAAGCGTCGTAAAGGTCCGCCAGGTCGGCGACGGTCAGCGGCACCAGGCAGCGTTTGTCGCCGCTGTTCAACTCGCCGGTTTGCGTCGGGGCGATGGCTTTCAGGCGGGCGATGGTGTCGGCCTGGCGACTGTCGAACTGGTCCTGGGGCTTGTTGCAGCAGGCCTGTTCGGCGGCGGCAAGAATCGGGCGATAGCCGGTGCAGCGGCAGAGGTTGCCGGCCAGGGCTTCGTGGGCCTTTTGGCTGTCGGGTGCATCACTGTTCTTTTGCAGGGCGAACAGCGACATCACAAAGCCCGGGGTGCAGAAGCCGCATTGCGAACCGTGGCACTCCACCATGGCCTGTTGCACGCTGTGGAGTTGGCCCTGGTGCTTGAGGTCTTCGACGCTGATCAGTTGTTTGCCGTGCAGGGACGAGACAAACGTCAGGCACGAATTGAGGCTGCGATAGCGAATCTGCTCGGCGCCCTGATCGTCGGTGTGCAACTCGCCGACTACCACGGTGCAGGCGCCACAGTCGCCGCTGGCGCAGCCTTCCTTGGTGCCGGATTTGCCCAGGTGCTCACGCAAATAGTTGAGCACGGTCAGGTTCGGGTCCAGGGCGTGCTCGCTACGGAGCTCCTGGTTTAGTAAAAACTGGATCACGGAAGGCCTCGCAGACTCATTATTGTTGTTAACCGCTTTGCGCCGAATCTAGTCATGTCTGACTTTTCGGTCAACGATTTTCTGACCGAAAGGTCAAGAAAATGCGATATCAACATCGTTAATTATGGTCCAGTTCTCTGGAACCGCCGTTTTTGGGGGCTTCTGGACTTTAATGGCTGCTTATTTCATGCCAAATTCCGCTCTGTGGGCCGTACGCCATCAACCGGCAAGTGCGCTACACTGCCGCGCTTGTACCGATAGAAGATTTTGAAGGGAAAACATGACGTTCAAGGCGCCGGATAGTCTTGCCGAGCAAATCGCTCACCACCTCGCCGAACGTATCATTCGCGGCGATCTCAAGCCTGGGGAGCGGATCCAGGAGCAGAAGGTCACACTGGCGCTGAATGTCAGTCGTGGTTCCGTGCGCGAAGCCTTGCTGATCCTCGAGCGCCGGCACCTGATTGCGATCCTGCCGCGCCGTGGCGCCCACGTCACCGAGCTGACGGCCCACAAGGTGCAAAGCCTGTGCACGCTGATGGGCGAGCTGTACATCCTGCTGGGCAATGCGGTCGCCGCCGGCTGGCAGACCCAGGCCGACATGGCGCCGTTCGTGCAAATCCAGCAGCGCCTGATCGCCAGCTTCGAACGCCAGGACATCCGCGCCTTCGTCGAAGAGAGCTTCAACGTGATGCGTGCCGCCTATCCGTTCGCCAACAACCCGTACCTGCAGGAAACCGTCGAGAACCTGCAGCCGGCGATGAACCGCGCCTATTACCTGGCGCTGGATCAGCGCAAGGCGTCCATGAGCGAGTACCTGGTGCTGTTCGAGCAATTGCTCGCCGCCGTGCTGGCCCGTGACCTGCCGCAGATTCGCCTGGTGCTCTCGGCCTACGGCGAGCGCAGTTGCTCGCTGGTCATTGCTGCGTTGGCGGAAGCCTAAGCGTGCGGCTCAAGTGCATCAAACTGGCGGGGTTCAAATCCTTCGTCGACCCGACCACGGTGAACTTCCCCAGTAACATGGCGGCAGTGGTCGGGCCCAATGGCTGCGGCAAGTCGAACATCATCGACGCCGTACGCTGGGTGATGGGCGAGAGCTCCGCAAAAAACCTGCGTGGCGAGTCGATGACCGACGTCATCTTCAACGGCTCCACCAGCCGCAAGCCGGTGAGCCAGGCCAGCATCGAACTGGTGTTCGACAATTCCGACGGCACCCTGGTGGGCGAGTACGCGGCCTATGCGGAAATCTCCATTCGCCGCAAAGTGACCCGCGACAGCCAGAACAGCTACTTCCTCAACGGCACCAAGTGTCGCCGCCGGGACATCACCGACATCTTCCTCGGTACCGGCCTGGGCCCGCGCAGCTATTCGATCATCGAACAGGGGATGATCTCCAAGCTGATCGAAGCCAAGCCCGAAGACCTGCGTAACTTTATCGAGGAAGCGGCCGGCATCTCCAAGTACAAGGAGCGCCGCCGCGAGACCGAAAACCGTATCCGCCGTACCCATGAAAACCTTGCCCGCCTGACTGACCTGCGTGAAGAGCTGGAGCGCCAGCTGGAGCGCCTGCACCGCCAGGCCCAGGCCGCCGAGAAGTATCAGGAATACAAGGGCGAGGAGCGTCAGCTCAAGGCGCAACTGTCGGCCCTGCGCTGGCAGGCGTTGAATGACCAGGTGGGCCAGCGCGAAGCAATCATCGGCACCCAGGAAATCAGCTTCGAAGCCCTGGTGGCCGAGCAGCGCAATGCCGACGCGAGCATCGAACGCCTGCGGGACGGTCACCATGACCTGTCCGAGCGCTTCAATCTGGTGCAGGGGCGCTTCTATTCGGTGGGCGGCGATATCGCCCGGGTCGAGCAGAGCATCCAGCACGGCCAGCAGCGTTTGCGCCAGTTGCAGGACGACTTGAAAGAAGCCGAGCGTGCGCGCCTGGAAACCGAATCGCACCTGGGCCACGACCGCACCTTGCTGCTGACCCTTGGGGAGGAGCTGGACATGCTCACTCCCGAGCAGGAAGTCACCAGCGCCGCTGCCGAGGAAGCCGCTGCGGCCCTGGAAGAATCCGAAACCACCATGCACGCCTGGCAGGAGCAGTGGGACACGTTCAACCTGCAATCTGCCGAGCCGCGCCGCCAGGCTGAAGTGCAGCAGTCACGCATCCAGCAACTGGAAACCAGCATGGAGCGCCTGGCCGAGCGTCAGCGGCGCCTGGTGGAAGAGCGCGTGCTGCTCGCTGCCGACCCGGAAGATGCAGCGATCCTCGAACTGAGCGAGAAACTCGCCGAAAGCGAAATGACGCTGGAAGAGCTGGAAGCCAGCGAAGAACAACAAGTGGAGCGCCTCGAGCAATTGCGTCAGCAACTGCAGCAGGCGACCCAGGCACAGCAGCAGGCCCAGGGCGATTTGCAGCGGCTCAACGGCCGGTTGGCCTCCCTGGAAGCCTTGCAGCAAGCGGCGCTCGACCCGGGCACCGGCACGGCTGAATGGCTGCGTGACCAACACCTGGCCGAGCGCCCGCGCCTGGCCGAAGGCCTGAAGGTTGAAGCCGGTTGGGAGCTGGCGGTGGAAACCGTGCTCGGCGCCGACCTGCAAGCGGTACTGGTGGATGATTTTGGCGGGTTTGACCTGGCGGGTTTTGCCCAGGGCGATCTGCGTTTGCTCAGCCCGGCGGCGGACGGCACTCGCGTGCCGGGCAGCCTGCTGGATAAAGTGGAGGCGGCGATTGACCTGTCGCCCTGGCTCGGCCAGGTCAAGCCGGTCGACAGCCTTGAGCAGGCCCTGGCCCTGCGCGGGCAACTGGCCGCCGGGCAAAGCCTGATCAGCCGTGATGGCTTTTGGGTCGGCCGGCACTTTTTGCGGGTACGGCGCGCCAGCGAAGCGGAAAGCGGCGTATTGGCCCGTGGCCAGGAAATCGTCAACCTGACCGCCGAGCGCGAAGAGCGCGAAGCCACACTCGAGTCCCTGGAAAACCAGCTGCAAACCCTGCGCGCCACCCAGCGCCAGCAAGAGACCGGCCGCGAACACCTGCGCCGGCTGTTGCAGGACGAAGCGCGCCAGCAGGGCGAATTGAAAGCCCAGCTCTCGGCGAGCAAGGCCAAGGTCGAGCAACTGACCCTGCGCCGCACCCGGCTCGACGAAGAAGTGGCCGAGATGGGCGAGCAACGCGCCCTCGAACACGAACAAGTCGGCGAAGCACGCCTGCAATTGCAGGAAGCCCTCGACAGCATGGCCCTGGACACCGAGCAGCGCGAGTTGCTGCTGGCCCAGCGCGACAGCTTGCGCGAGCGCCTCGATCGGGTGCGCCAGGAAGCTCGCCAGCACAAGGATCACGCCCATCAATTGGCCGTGCGCCTCGGCTCCCTGCGGGCGCAGCACGACTCCACGCGCCAGGCCCTTGAGCGCCTGGAAATGCAGTCCGAACGCCTGACCGAAAAACGCGAGCAACTGAGCCTCAACCTGGAGGAGGGCGAGGCCCCGCTGGAAGAGCTGCGCCTGAAGCTTGAAGAGTTGCTCGACAAGCGCATGACCGTCGACGAAGAGCTCAAGACCGCCCAAATCGCCCTGGAAGACGCCGACCGCGAACTGCGCGACGCAGAAAAACGCCGGACCCAGGCCGAGCAACAGTCGCAACTGATCCGGGGCCAGCTCGAACAGCAGCGCATGGAATGGCAGGCCCTGACGGTGCGCCGCAAAACCCTGCAAGACCAGTTGCTGGAAGACGGCTACGACCTGCACGGCGTGCTCAATACCCTGACCGCCGAGGCCAACGAGAAAGAAGCCGAAGAAGAACTTGAACGGATTGCTGCGCGCATTCAACGACTCGGCGCGATCAACCTCGCGGCCATCGACGAGTACCAGCAGCAGTCCGAGCGCAAACGTTATCTGGATGCGCAGAACGCCGATCTTGTCGAAGCGCTGGACACCCTGGAGAACGTGATCCGCAAGATCGACAAGGAAACCCGTAATCGCTTCAAAGATACCTTTGATCAGATTAATGGCGGTTTACAGGCGTTATTCCCGAAAGTTTTCGGTGGTGGCAGCGCTTACTTGGAACTGACGGGCGAAGATCTACTCGATACAGGGGTAACGATCATGGCGCGGCCTCCGGGCAAGAAGAACAGCACCATCCATTTGTTGTCTGGTGGCGAGAAGGCACTGACCGCATTGGCCCTGGTATTTGCGATCTTCAAGTTGAACCCGGCGCCGTTTTGCATGCTCGACGAAGTTGACGCCCCGCTGGATGACGCTAACGTTGGACGGTACGCCCGACTGGTTAAAGAGATGTCCCAGACGGTGCAGTTCATCTATATCACCCACAACAAGATCGCCATGGAAATGGCCGATCAATTGATGGGCGTGACGATGCACGAGCCGGGCTGTTCGCGATTGGTGGCGGTGGATGTCGAAGAGGCGATGGCGCTGGTGGAATCCTGAGCCGCAGGTCGAAGGAGGATTTTCAGCAGGACGTAAGGTGATTTACCGGTCTGGGAAAAGTGGCAAATGGACATATTTGTTCAAGGCATTTTGACAGACGGTGTAAAGTTATCTTTGGTCGTGCTAGTTTAATGTCAAATTTTCGTATGCGTGGGCAAAACGTCATTCAGAACATAGAGTTGGCGCCACGTTTTAAAGCGGTTTGCACGGTGCTAAACCCCTTATTTTTCAGCATTTTTTATTAGAGGCACGGGATTACATGGAAATCGGTCTGCGCGAGTGGCTGATCGTCATCGGCATTATTGTCATTGCCGGTATTCTTTTTGATGGCTGGCGCCGGATGCGTGGCGGCAAGGGCAAGTTGAAATTTCGCCTGGACCGCAACCTGTCCAATTTGCCGGACGACGACGGCAGCGCCGAGCTGCTGGGGCCACCGCGTGTCCTGGACAACCATAAAGAACCGCACCTGGACGAGCACGACCTGCCGTCGATGAGCGCACCGGTGCGTGAAGCCCGTGAACCCAAGCGCGGCAAGCGCAGCGCGGCCAGCGAGCCATCCCAGGGCGACCTGAACCTGGACCTGGAAGAAGGCCCGAGCTTCAGCAGCCGTGATGACGACTTCCCGGATGAGTCCCCGGCCAAGAGCGCCCATAAAGAATCCGTCAAGGACCAGCCGGCTGCCGAAGAGGTGCTGGTGATCAGCGTGATCTGCCGTGACGCCGCCGGCTTCAAGGGCCCGGCCCTGCTGCAGAATATTCTGGAAAGCGGTCTGCGCTTTGGCGAGATGGATATTTTCCATCGCCACGAAAGCATGGCCGGCAACGGCGAAGTCCTGTTCTCCATGGCCAATGCGGTCAAGCCGGGCATCTTCGATCTGGACGACATCGACCATTTCAGCACTCCGGCGGTGAGCTTCTTCCTCGGCTTGCCAGGCCCGCGTCACCCGAAACAAGCGTTCGACGTGATGGTGGCGGCAGCTCGCAAGCTGTCCCAGGAACTCAACGGCGAACTCAAGGACGATCAACGCAGCGTCCTGACCGCCCAGACCATCGAGCATTACCGTCAGCGCATCGTCGAATTCGAGCGTCGTGCCCTGACACAGAAGCGCTAAGGTCCAAGCTTAAGCGTTGCCTGTAGAATCCATGCACTAACATATTGAGCAGCTTCGGCTGCTCTTTTGCTTTATGAGAGAACACCCATGACCGCCGCCCACACCCGCATCCTCGAACTGCGCGCTGAACTGGATCAGCACAACTACCGTTACCACGTCCTCGACGAGCCGAGCATTCCGGACGCCGAGTACGACCGTTTGTTCCACGAGCTCAAGGCGCTTGAAGCCGAGCACCCGGAGCTGGTAACCCGTGATTCACCGACGCAGCGGGTCGGCAGTGCGGCATTGTCTGCGTTCACTCAGGTACGCCACGAAATCCCGATGCTCAGCCTCGGCAACGCCTTTGATGAAAGTACCATGCTGGAATTTGATCGCCGGGTGACCGAAGGCCTGGATCTGCCGGTGGGAGACTTGTTTGGCGGCGGCGCGGCGGTGGAATACAGCTGTGAGCCGAAGCTCGATGGCCTGGCGGTCAGCCTGCTGTATCAGGACGGTGAGCTGGTGCGTGGCGCCACCCGCGGCGATGGCACCACTGGCGAAGACATCAGCGTCAACGTGCGTACCGTACGCAACATTCCTTTGAAACTGCACGGCACCGGCTGGCCGGCGACCCTCGAAGTGCGCGGCGAAGTATTCATGTCCAAGGCCGGTTTCGAGCGGCTGAACGCCACCCAGCTGGAAGTTGGCGGCAAGACCTTCGCCAACCCGCGCAACGCGGCGGCGGGTAGCCTGCGTCAGCTGGACTCGAAGATCACCGCCAGCCGTCCGCTGGAGTTCTGCTGCTATGGCGTGACCACGGATATCAGCGACACCCACATCGGCAACCTGCAACAGCTGAAGAAGTGGGGCATGCCCATCAGCCATGAGCTGAAGCTGGCCAAGGGGATTCAGGATTGCCTCGACTACTACCGCGATATCGGTGAGCGCCGCAACGCCTTGCCCTATGAAATCGACGGCGTGGTGTTCAAGGTCAACAGCATTGCCTACCAGCGGGAGCTGGGCTTTCGTGCCCGCGAGCCGCGCTGGGCAATTGCCCATAAATTCCCGGCCATGGAAGAGCTGACCGAGCTGCTTGACGTTGAATTCCAGGTCGGCCGCACCGGCGCTGTGACACCCGTGGCACGCTTGAAACCGGTCAAGGTCGCGGGTGTGACCGTGTCCAACGCCACACTGCACAACATGGACGAGGTGGCACGCCTGGGCCTGATGATCGGCGACACGGTGATCATCCGCCGTGCCGGTGATGTGATTCCGCAGGTGGTGTCGGTGGTGACCGAGCGTCGCCCGGAAAACGCCCGCGCGGTGCAGATCCCCGAGAGCTGCCCGGTGTGCGGCTCCCACGTCGAGCGCACGCAACTGGTCAAGCGCAGCAAGGGCAAGGAAACCGTCAGCGAAGGCGCGGTGTACCGCTGCGTCGGGCGCCTGGCCTGTGGTGCGCAGCTCAAGCAGGCGATCATCCATTTCGTTTCGCGCCGGGCCATGGACATCGATGGCCTGGGCGACAAGACCATCGAGCAACTGGTGGACGAAAAACTCATCGGCTCGCCGGCGGATCTCTACAAGCTCAAGTACGAACAGATCATCGACCTGGAAGGTTTTGCCGACGTTTCCAGCAAGAAGCTGATTGCCTCTATTGAAAACAGCAAGACGCCAACCCTCGCACGGTTTATCTACGCTCTGGGCATTCCCGATGTGGGCGAGGAGACGGCCAAGGTGCTGGCGCGCTCGCTGGCATCCCTGGAGCGCGTGCAGCAGGCCTTGCCGGAAGTGCTGACGTACTTGCCGGACGTTGGCCTGGAAGTGGCCCACGAGATTCACAGCTTCTTTGAAGACAGCCATAACCAGGACGTGATCGGCGCCTTGCTCTCCAGGGAGGAGTGCGGCCTGGAGTTGCAGGAACAGGGCGACCTGAGCGCCGAGTTTGCGGCCAGCACCACGTTGGGCGGCTTGCTCGACAAGCTGCACGTGCCGTCCGTGGGTCCGGGCGCCGCGCAGAAACTCGCCGACAAATTCGGCTCCCTCGAAGGCGTGATCAAGGCCGACTGGCTCGACATGCGCCAGGCTTTGCCGGAGAAGCAGGCCAAGGCCGTCCGGGACTTTTTTGATATTGAAGAAAACGCCCGGCGCGCGCTGGCCATCGAGCAACAGCTCAAGGACTTCGGCATGCACTGGCAGAGTGAGAAGAAAGTCGTCGAAGGCTTGCCCGAGGCCGGTCACACCTGGGTGCTCACCGGCTCCCTGGAACTGATGAGCCGCGATGTTGCCAAGGAAAAACTCGAAAGCCTGGGCGCCAAGGTGGCGGGCTCGGTGTCGGCGAAAACCCATTGCGTGGTCGCCGGGCCGGGCGCGGGTTCGAAGCTCGCCAAGGCCACTGAGCTGGGCTTGAAAGTGCTGGATGAAGAGGCGTTCGTGGCGTTTTTGGCCAAGCACAACATCACGGTCTGATGATCGTTCCCACGCTCTGCGTGGGAACGCCGCCCTGGACGCTCTGCGTCCGCTCTGAAAGGTGCGACGCGGAGCGTCACTGGATGCATTCCCACGCAGAGCGTGGGAACGATCTCTCCCGGGCAATGCTCTAGTATTGGCAAGCCTCCCGGAGAGATCGCCATGTACCGCTTCTTCGAACAACTCAGTTCGCGCATCGCCGCACCGTTCATGGCCGAGACCTCGCGCAACAGCAAGGTCTGGCAGTGCCGCTGTGGGCAATCGCTGTTCTTTCGCAACAGCCAGTGCCTGGCCTGCTCGGCGCTGCTGGGCTATCAGCCGGAGCAGAGTCGCCTGTCCTCCCTGCAGCCCGGCCCGTACGCCGATATCTGGCTGCTGGACGCCGACCCTGAAGCCGGTGCCTTTCGCCGCTGCGCCAACCTCGACACGCCGGCCGCCTGCAACTGGCTGCTGCCCGCCGACAACGGCCAGGCCTTGTGCGTGGCCTGCAGCCTGAACCGCACGATCCCCGACCTGTCGATCCCCGAAAACCCCGAACGCTGGCGCAAGGTCGAAACCGCCAAGCGTCGTCTGGTGGCCCAACTCATCAGCCTGGGCTTGCAGGTGATTCCCAAGACGGTCGATGAAGACACCGGCCTGGCCTTCGATTTTGTCGGCATCGACCTGGAAGGCAACGCGCCCACCACCGGCCACGCCAATGGCCTGATCACCCTCGACATCAAGGAGGCCGACGACGCCCACCGTGAGAAAATTCGCGTACAGATGCGCGAGCCTTACCGCACCTTGCTCGGTCACTTCCGTCACGAGGTCGGCCATTACTACTGGGACCGCCTGATCGCCAACAGCCATTGGCTGGAGCCGTTCCGCACGCTGTTCGGTGACGAGCGCGCCAGCTACGCCGACGCCCTGGAGCAGCACTACCAGAACGGCCCGCGCCCGGACTGGCAGCAAACCTGCGTCAGCGCCTACGCCACCATGCACCCGTGGGAAGACTGGGCGGAAACCTGGGCGCATTACCTGCACATGATGGACGCCGTCGACACCGCGCTGGGCTTCGGCATGAGCGCCCGGGAGATGGACCTGGATTACCAGCCGTTCCCCCTCAGCACCCTCTACGACCCCGGGCATCCCGGCGGCACGGCGTTCCTGTCATTCGTCAATGCGTGGATCGAACTGGCCGGTATGCTCAACGAACTGTCCCGCAGCATGGGCCAGCCGGATTTCTATCCGTTCGTCCTGCCGCCGGCGGTGATTGCCAAGCTGCACTTCATTCACCTGGTGATCCAGCAAGAGGGCGGTCGGGCGGACGAGGTCGTGCTTTTGTAGGAGCAAGCTTGCTCCTGCAGCCAAGTACTTGAACCATCAGATATTTTTAATCCCGCGCCAACGGTTGTAACTTCCGATGAGATCGGTACAATGGCGCGGCTTGCCGAGAGGCGAGCGTCGTTATGGTGACCCCATCGGTCCCCCCGCAACGATTACCCGTGAACCTGGTCAGAGCCGGAAGGCAGCAGCCACAGCGGGAACATTGTGTGCCGGGGTGTGGCTGGTGGGGTTGCCTCCATAACGCAAGCCCTTGAATTCTCAAGGCTTTCTCAGTCAAAAAACTCGAAGTGTGACAGCGTTCATTGACACCAAAGTTGTGTGCTTCACAGGCGATGATAGCTTGCGGCGCCCTCTTACTCCAAGTGCTTCCATTCAAAGCCTTTGTTCATAGCCATCCAGCACATCTCGTGCTCTCCCTTAAGTAATCTATAAGTTAGTGTCGCCTTCGCTTTGGTAATGGTATCGTCGGGCCATCACTGATCTGGAGAGGGAGCTTGCATGAACAGGGCACTGATTTTGGCTACTACGGTGGCATTGACACTCTCCGGGAATGCTTTTGCTCGTGGAAGCAGTTCGGGCGGGCATTCTTCATACAAGTCAATTTACTCGTACGGTGCTCGTTCTGATCATGCAATCAGTGGCTATACGAGAAGCAATGGAACATATGTGAAGCCCGCCCACGCCACGAATCCAGATTTCACTAGGAATAATAACTATACTACAAAGGGCAATTTGAATCCTTACACTGGAAAAATCGGCACTAAACCTCGTGATAGCAAGTAGTTGTAAGTCATTGACTGGTTTGAAAGTGAGCCGTGGGCTGGCTATGAAGACTACCTATGTTGTGATGCTTCTTGTATCTATGCAGGGAATCACGATTGCTCACGCTGTTACGTTTGACGGCAATCCTTGCATTGGTGACCGCTCAAGTCATCAGGCTGGGTATGACTAGGCTGAGCAAAACGATATAGACGATGAATCGTCATGCAGCACGCCGTCAGCATCATTCAACGAAGGGTGTGAGTCTTATGTCGAAGAGAACGCTTCCTCTGCGTCTGAGGATGAGGATGAGGATGAGGATGAGGATGAGGATGAGGATGAGGATGAGGATGATGAAGAGGAATAGTAAAGACCTCGTTTTAAAAGGTTACTGCGTCCCACTCCCATATTTAAAATCCTGACGATTTGTTGGCGTGGTGATTATAGTTTATTCTCTGTTCAGCTGTTTGTAGGGGGGGCATTCTGTGTGTGCTTGGTTTGTGATATGTGTTGAATCTTTGCCTATCAAGTCACCCTTCTACACGTTACAGGGCATTTGAAAGCTCGCTCTTTAAGTAAAAAACCATTGTTTCAGGGAAGTGACTATGAGTATTGATCGCCGTCATCAAGTTTTTGTAAGCTCCACATATGAAGATCTTAGAGAGGAGAGGCATGAAGTTATTCAGGCGCTTCTTGAGCTTGATTGCATTCCGGCAGGGATGGAGCTTTTTCCCGCTACGGACGATGATCAGTGGAGTCTTATCCGACGAGTAATCGATGAGTGTGACTATTACATAGTTATTATTGGTGGGCGTTATGGCTCAATCGGCCCTCAGGGATTTAGTTACACTGAACAGGAGTATCGCTATGCGTTACAAACTGGGAAACCAATTCTTGCGTTTTTACATAAGACCCCGTCCAGCATCCCAGTAGGGAAAACGGAATCCAAGGTAGAGTCCCAGTCGTTACTTGGGGAGTTTCGTAGCTTGGTGCAAAAAAAGGTTTGTAAGTATTGGGAGACACCCAGTGAGCTGGGATCCGGTGTTAGCCGTAGTTTGGTTAGGCTTATAAAAACTCATCCTATGCCAGGCTGGGTGAGGGCAGACAAGGCTGTTGCAACACTTGCTGCAGAGGAGATGCTCCGACTTCGTAGGACTATTGATGAGCTTCAAGAAAAACTGTCTAAGTCCGAATTAGAGGGGCCGGAAGGTGGCTTAGATTTAGCTCAGGGTGAAGAAGTATTTCCGGTGAAGTTTACGTTTTCTTATACTGACGCCACAGGTTCCGGTTGGGACTGCACTCGTGTCACGACTATTTCTTGGAATGATATATTTCAGGGGGTCGGCTCTTTAATGTTTGATGGTTTAAGTGAAGAGCAATTTCGTGAAATTTTAAATCGTGTTGTTGAAAGTGAATATTTAGATAGCGGTGAAATGGAGAAAGATGAGCATTTGCAAGGGTGTGATGAAATAAGAGATGTTTTGATTGATTGGCGAGATGAGCAGACAATCAAAATTCAGTTTCGTGCGCTAGGTTTGATTGAGTATTCTAAGGGGCAAGGAAACTCAAACTCTGAGTGGCGGCTAACTCCTTTTGGGGATTCATCGTTGTTAAAGTTATGTGCTATACGTAAAAATGAATTTAAAGAATGGGAGGAAGTGGATAATCAAGCCTTGGAAGATGTAGTTATGATCGACGATGCTCCCGTATCTGAACCATCGGTGTAGTGTAGTGGCCAAATTAAATCGGTACAGGTCCATGGTTTTTACTGGAATAATTTAATTTGGTATTTTGGTATGAGGTCGTAACGGATCATAGGTGATAGTTTTTTTCACGTGATGTCCGCTGAGTATTAGTGCGTCGCTTAAAATTTGGAAAGCCAGCTAGTTTATAAGCGTTATAAACTAGCTGGCTTGATTTTATCTAATTTCGTTTGCTTGCAGAATCCTTTCTGTTTCCATCAACTAGGTATATGGCTGAAGTTTTATGATCCGCTTCAATTGCTTCACGTCTCATGCGTTGCACATCGTTGAATTTTTTTCCGATGCTCCCGACGTCAATAATTAGGTATACTCCCTCAAGAGTGTCTTCGGCTTTTTTGTACACTTCAAGCTGCTTTGTGTAACCATGGACTAAATCGTTTGTGGATAGTTTTATTTCAACTACAATTCTAGTGTTAAATCCGAATGAAAACTTAAAGTCGACAGGGCCATTTCCAGTGTCCGCTTCTGGTGTTACATCTAAATTATTAGCCTTGCAGTATGAGTAAGCAATAACGAAGAATAATCTTTGCGCGGCTTTTTCGCGACGAGGCTTCTTGTCGTCAGACCAAAGTTCTTTCCATATTCCTTTGTTTTCGATAAGATCTTGAAACTGCTTGATGATCGTGTCGACTAGTTTTTTTGCTTCTTCCATACTCGTTATTGTTTTCGGGGTACCTGCTATGACTAGAGGGTACTGGTCAGCGATGTTCTTTAATCGTGTCCAAAACGCCTCTCCATTGTGATCTGCGTCAAAGTTGTAAGGGGTTTTTGGAACTTCTTTGAGTATCTCTAATATCTGTTCAAACGCTTCTTTACTTTGTAGTGCGCTATCCCTAAGTGCTTGTTTTCTTCTCTTTGACATAGTTGCCCATACTTTGCCTATGCCCCCACTCACTTTTTCTCGATACTCTTCGGTTTCCCGTGCAATGCGAGAAATATCACTCCAGTCGCTGGCTATTGGTAGATCTCTAACAATGTCTCTTGGAACAAATATTAACGGATCTTTCGAGTAAGGGTTTTCGGGAAGATGGAACGTTTCGTCCTTGATTTTAAACCCCTTTGTTTGGAGTTTTAGTATTTTGTTTTGCCTAATTGTGAAATCAATTAAGTGGGGAAGTATTATGTTTGTGGTCATGTCGCTGATTCTGTCAGGGCCGATACCTTCCTCAAATAGTGATAGCCCCATGAAGAAGTCAATATCCGTGATTCCTAGCGCTACTATCTGAGCCGCCGTTTCCAGTGTGCTAGAGGTGAGCTCCGGCCCAAACCCAGATCCCCTGACAGATGAGCTATAGCCAAGACAAGTCCAGCTCACTTCGGAGAAATTGAAAAGTTTTTCTGCTTTTCGCCATGTGATATCGCCTTTCTCTTTAGATACGGTAAGTAGTTTTATTATAAATTCGAATCTTTGTTCATAAGCTGTTGCGGCGCCTGTATTTATTTCTTCGTGCTTGCTTTCTGGTAGAAGCAAAGGGTCAATGAATAAATTTGTATCGACAGTAAGTTGGGTGTCGATGATGTCTAACTTTTCAAGCTCCTTTGGACTGATGCCGAACTCGCTAGATATAGTTTCTAAGCTGGTGATCTTGGCCATCGCAACCTCCTGTTGATTATTATTTCATCCTCGATATATCCTGAACGGGACAAAAAATCTAGTATGATGTTGTGAAGAATCGTTTCTGAACAAGAAAGGGATTGGTTTTTTGATCAGTGTCATGCTGTCTCGCTTGGATCTCTCCACCTTTGCTGTCAAAAAACCTTTGCTGCTACCTGGGTAGGGCAGCAATACAAAAATTTGGAGTTCTTATGAAAAGTAAACTGGATATTGGGCGGGGATTACATAGCTTTTGAAGTTGGCGTCGTGGTTGCTATTGGAGTGCTATGGAGCTTCTCTGGGTCACGAGTTAAAGGCTGAAGTGCATCTGAAGATGCAATATGGACGCCGCTATTTTTTTTCCGGTCTTGAGTAATAAATAGACTTGCCAATCCGTCACGAAATCATAAGAAAATGAGCGTCTGATTAAAGGCGTTTTTAAATAATATGTGAGCAGCATGATTTATTTGCCACCAGTTGTGTAGAGCTGCACCGATGCTGAAGCAGCCAAGTACGAGTGGCCAAATATTGTCGGTAAACCAAGAAAGTCCAATAGCACCTTTAAAAAATACATATGTAACAACCGCCATATACATCATCTTGCTCGGAATAGCTTCATAGCCTTGGCCACCGTGGGAGGTGACACGCTCGCGGCCTCTCTCATAAACTTTTGTCAAGCTGAACCACACTTTGGCGCGGTGAGGGTATGAATAATCCCATGGTCCGGTAGGACCAAACTCTCTTCCACCCAATTCTTTTAAGTCATCTCGATAGGAAAGCGTGCCGCTCATTCGAATACTGATCAGCTTACCGTCGCCCTCTTCAGCTGCTTCAGCAGCAATTCGCTTGAACGCTCGACCTTTATGTATGGTGCGGCATACGCTAATCAGAGCGTTATCCAATGTATTATGCATATTTTCATCAAACCGCAATCCGCTTTTTGGTAATCGCTGAAAAAATCTAAACCAGAGATAGATGTTAATCGCGGCGATAACAATCCAGACGTGCTGGATGTTTTGTCGTAGAGATATTTCATTACCCATCAGCTTAAAATGGCTGAGGTCTGCACCGAAAAACCAAAGTAACGTCACCGCAACGGAATAACCAATTAGAAAACCCCTAGCCTTGTTGAAATCTGGCGAATCCGTGTCACCCATACCGCACCTCATCAGTCGAACATCTATGATAGCAAGGCGCCCACATTCCCCTGAAACAAAGTTTGCTATCGTCGTCCAATCGCGTGATGACATCGATGGGAATCCGGTATGGATGTTGGTCTGATGGGTTTGACGATCTTGGATTCTGGCGGGGGCGTACACCTATAGATTTGCCAAATCCGATGAAATTGGCACGGATGAATGGTCGTGATAGCTACTGTGAGCTTGTCTTGGCGATTTTGAATGATTGTGATCAAGAGTAAATACAGAATTGCTTGTACTGGGTCAAAGCCTTGACGAGCTGCCACTTGATCGGCCTAGTAGAATGCTACAGAGCATCTTGTCTCGAAGGGAGTGTGAGCATCAGGTTCTGCATTACTCGCTTCACTTGTATAGATGACCACTTACTGCCCCGGCTTGTGGTGATGCCCTTTCCATTTAGGCAATCAGCGACCTGTTGCAGCGTGCGACCGCCTTTGTGGATACAGAGGTCTATCGGGTCACGCACTGATTCTTGCCACGAACTCACACGATTCTGAATGGCCTTGCTGGCCTTCGCCCGGTTAATAGCGGTACGACCTTTTTCCAGTGCCGCAGCACGGCGTGCAATCTTTTCAATAGACTGTACGTCACCATAATCAGCACGAACCTGTAGGGCTGCGAGAGCTTCTTTTGTGCGACTGGCAATGAAGGACCGCTCCTGCTCAGCGAGTGCGGCGAACAAGTGAAGTTGGAATTTGTCGGCCTGTGGCATGGTTGCCACTTTGAAATCTGTCGTCTCATCCAACAGACGGGCGATGTGGTGAACGGAACGGGACAACCGGTCCAACTTGGCAACTACCAGCTTTGCCTTCGCCTGTTTGCACAGGGATAAAGCCTTGGCACCTTCTGGACGCTCTTCGATTGCCAACTTACCCGACACGACATCTACAAATTCACCGATGATGTTCCAGCCGTTCTGTAGGGCTGCACGACTGATGTACTCGCGTTGAGCTTCAAGACCCAGCCCACTTTCTCCTTGTCCTTGACTGGATACACGACAGTAGCTCACTACGTCGATTTTGTTGGTAGGGGTGTTGGTCATGTTCGCGCCCTCTGAATTCCGTCTGAGAGCAATTATAACAAATCTAGAATGGTCGTTCTAGGTTTGTAATATTTGTTGTTTGACTATTTTCTATTCCCGAAGCATGAGAATACCAGCGGTAATGGATGATGCGTTCGCATCTAGAGTTTCGAGTGCGTTGAGTGCTTTTTCATGGGTCTCAGGAGAACCTGTCGTTCTCGCCCACAATGCCAATTCTTCAATGGCTGCCGCGCAGGCCAGTTGCCCTTCCCATAGAAGGGTTAGTACGTCTGCCGTAGCTATGTTGTCTTGCATGTCTGTCATCCGTGAACGCTGTGTGTAGAGGCTCAGAGCCCTTGTAAAAGGTCTGAAAGCGATAGACCCAGACCGTCCGCAAGCACTTTGGCGGCCTCAAGGCTGGGGTTCGCTGTGCCTGTCTCGATTCGCGACATGTACGTTCGTACAAAGCCGCACCTATCAGCAAACGCTTCTTGGCTGAAGCCCTGACTGCTGCGTAGCTCACGAACACGTTGCCCGAAGGTCTTTCTGAGATTTTGGTTGGTCTGCATTTCCGAATGATGGGCGTCTGTGCTCTAATCGTGAACACACCAAGTGATGACACACCAACTGATACATTTGGAAGGAAGATCTAAGAATGGATTGTCGCGATCTGGCCAGAAAAGCTCGTAAGGCCATTAACGCTGGAAACTGTGAGGTGGTGAAAAAGAGAATCTTCGCAGGTGGAGTGCTGTGCGTTCTGTGTCTGTATATCAATCAAGCTCAGAGCTCTCAATCTGAGGCTGAAGCGGTGGCAGCACTGTGTGATACGATGCGCTACCAAGCTTATAGCACTATGGAGCTTCGTCAGTTTTCCACACCAAAATACAAATTAAAAGAAATGGTGGATCGCAATATGACTAACGTTAACAGTCGTATGACTCAGTACAAGTTGATCAGCGAAGCTTATGCGATAGAACTTGTCAGTCCTGAACGTGCTGATTTTGTTGCTCAAGAGTTTGCAGAAAATCAGCGGAAAAAATGTATGAAAGAGCAGGGTATGTAATTTGATTTTACGGTAGGACATACGTCTGTCATCGTTCTGACGAAAAATGAGGTGGTTTCTTGCTAATTTCAATCGAATTACTAGCGTTAGAAATGTAATTAAGGAGAAACCATAGGTGTGCTTGATTGAGTATGGCGGGCTACTTGTAAAAATCAGTGTTTGCGACCATGCTAGTCTTTTATTTGGAACTGAAAGAGAATGATTGCAACCTGATACCGCTCCTGATAACTATCAAGTGTCAAGACGTTGTTGGATTCTTCGTCAGCACTGTGTGAAGTGAATGTGCAGAGCTTGTTTGCAGTTGCTCACCTTCATGGATGCTCACCAAGTCTCTTTCTGTGTGTACACACAGAGATTGCTAACATTTCTGATTGACAATCAGAAATAGCTTATAGAGTTTTAACTGTCCAATACGAAACATGTCAGCAGTGAGCGACGAAGGAGTGAATGCTTTTAGGGAGAAAAGGGTGATAAACCCCTCCCGCTTTCGACCTGTCTTCTGAGTCTACTCAGAATTTACTTCTATCGTAACTACGATAGAGTCGATATATTTTACTAGGGAGGTTTGTCCTCCCTCTCTTTCCGACCTACCCTTCAGTGCTCCACTGTGGTTACAACCACAGAATGTACTATTCAAAGCTTCGCTTTGTCAGTCGTTCGCTTCGCTTCGCTTCTCTCTTATCCGAGCGTATTAAATTCTGCTCAATCCAACACGAAAACTCCTCAAGGCTTACCACATGCAGGGTGGTCAGCGGCCATCTTTATACCATCACACTCTTGTTCGTCATGGTAGGAGTTAGCAAAGTCCACTTCGTATTGGAGCTGCTGGCGTACAGTCGGGTTGCGTTCAAGGTACATTTCCATTCCGCCAATGGCGAGACGGGCACACTGACAAACTCTCCGTGCTTGGGTGTCGCTCATTGTGCGTAGCCCATCAAGGCGGATAGCCTTCTTAACCACGTCGACGCTGATCTCATCCAGTAGGCAAGCATGTAGTACGTATGATGGGCTCACGTTCAATTTGCCGTTACTGATAAGACCTGCTGTCGCTGTCGAGCCGAAGACATAATCGTCAACCCATCCACGTTGTTCAGCGTGAGCCACCTCTAATAGAGCGGCGAGTGGGTTGTACATCGTCTTTGGTTTTGGCCCACGTTTACTACGCTCTGCGTCAAGGTCGATCACCCCGAAAAGCAAGGATTCTTCAACAATATGAGCGACATCGGGCCGTGGCTCCGGGTCCAGTTCATAGCGCGGGAGTTGTGTCGATGTCCTACCGACCAAGGTTGGTAGTGGGTAATCGTATGGAGCTGAATCGTAGACTTGGGTTATATAGCTTCCCATCACTTCGCCTGTAACTGGGTCAACTACGATTCCAGATACATTGTGTGTTCGAGTCGCCATGTCTTGGTTGCTTGAGCGAGCTTTCTTAGGCTTTACATGTTTGATCCAGCCGAGCCCTCGTCCTGTGCATTCCTTACAGCGGCACTGTGCATTCCAATGCTGTTGTTCTTGTTTCATTTACATTTCTCCTTATTCAAGTTCAAGCCATAGGCGTTACCTCAGGTATTGCCAGTTGGTTTTGGTGTGGTTATTTGAATCGGGCGGATGTTAGTCCTCACAACTCGGACGAGTCAAATGGTTCCTTAGACCAAAAAAAATTTAGAAAAGTTGTCAACTGCCAAAAAGTGGTAAAAGCTGATTGATGTAAAAGCCCCGCACAGCATGGTTAGCTGTCGGGGCCACATTGGGTAGGGTTGCATCGGGAACGCTCTGTAAAGCCTTATGGGAGCTTCTGACAGGTATCGCTTGTAGCGTCTGTCATTGGATTATTCAGGGAATGACCAGTGCTTCGCCGTAGGCGTCATTAACCTCCTCCCTGATCGACTCAAGTAGTTTGGCCCGCTTGAGTTCTTCTTTTTGTTTTTCTTTAGCCTCAGCTGCTTGAAGCAATTGCTCCGTAAGCAATTTCTTATACCGACCATGTTCGCTTTCAAGCCAAGCGATGTACTCAAGCTTCACTTGAGCATCAAGCGCTTGGCATTCGCCAATTTTAATAGAGTCAGGCTTATCCATACGACACCAATAGCTGCCCGAACCAAAAGAGACCGGATACTTCAGATTTAGCGTGTAACCCTTATCATGATGATCAATCATGCTGGTCAAGAATTGAACTGGTATTTCCCCCCGTACGAACGCAGTGGATTCATCAGTCTGTTCATAAACAATATGTCGTGCTGCTTGCAGCCCCTTCAAAACTTTCTCGTCAAACTTAGGCGCGGCACCCTGTATGGTGATTTTAGTAGTCATTTTGCTTTTTCCTTTTTCTGTCTAATATGATTTACCGCCGCTTCGATGATGGCGGTTCTGTATTGTTCATCGCTAAGCTTAGTAATGGCGCTGAATACATCACTGGTTTTTGAATCATTCATGATGATCGCATCATTACTGTCGTCGGCCTTCTGTACAATTTGTGTGACTTGTTGCCGTGTCGTTCCTTTTGCACGCTGCCTTTCGAATGCCCTTATTAGTCCACGACTAAAGGAATCCGGGGTGGTACTCATCACAGTTCTTCCTGAGCTTGACGCAAGGCTTGAACACCATATTCACTAACAAGTTTATCAAGCATTGCAGCTAAACGGCGGTGTTCATTGTGGTCACCAGTAGCAATTGCAGATTGCTGCAACGATAAGTAATGCTTCATTTGCAGCATGGCAAGGTGCCGTTCAAGCAGTGGTGTGTTCATTATTGTTAATCCTTACGGTTTTGTTTGAATTGAAAATAGGCTGACATACGCCTGGCTTGGCATATCCAACCCTTGATTTACGTGACTTACAGAGGCGCCAAAACGACATGACATAGGGTAACCGGGGTACATATCATCCCCCCTGTAATCGCGTCACAGGAGCTTCTATCGGTATCGACTTATGTAAGTCTTGGCTACCAATGTACCGGTAAAGAATACTTCCGACAGGTCGTGATGGTCGGCGCTTGGGTTGCTTTCTACCCAATTCCGAATAGTTGACTCACGGTCAGTTGGTACAGTTAATTCACGTTCATTAACGTAGCGAGTGGTTACTGGTTCAACTTTACCAGTTCTACCATTGCCAACTTGGTCTGCAATGTAGCCAGATCGTGACATCAAGTCACCGACGTCAATGAGTGTGGAATTTTGACGGCGTGACATTGAGAGCAGGTGTTGAAGCGACTTGTCATTGGCGGGAATGTATCTGTGCGTTGCGGTGTCCGCTGGGTTCTCAGTTTGATTCGTAACGTTGATAATCAGGTTTGAACCACGGTGCAGTACGATGTAGGGATTCATTTTCTATTCCTTTATGCGATACGCTTATCCTCTACTGTGTAGATTGAAAGTATTTTTGGATTAATATTTAGATGATTGTAGCTGCTTCTTCCTTTCATCCGAACGTCGAAGGTTGTTCGCAACGCTGGATATCATTACGTTTACGCAATGTGTTGGGTTGGTATACCCGGTACGCCTCATCAGTGCCTCAAGCTGTTTCACAGACTCTTGATTCAACTTGATAATCAAAGTGAGTACTCACTTTGAACAAAGCGGTCACGCACATATTGGTTAATTGACTTGCCAGACGCTTCAGCAGCTTTCCTGATCAATTCAAAGTTCTGGACACTAAATGCTAATTTGACTGGTACTGTAATTTCCTGTTTAGAACGCCAGATTTTTCCACGACAGGTGGAACCACAGGTTTGAGCGTGTTTACGGTAACCAGCTAAGGACTTGTTGCATGACAGGCAGAGTTTTACGACAGGCATGGTGACACCTCCATTGAGAGTTGGTTATAAAGGGTTTGATCAAGTGTTGTGGTGCGGAAATAAAAAACCGCAACCTGTAAAGATTGCGGCTCTAGAGTGAGGGGAGAGGATGCACCAAGATTGCTGTCGAGAAACGGCTAAGAACCTAACAGACGTACCATGAGATGTGGTGATGCGGTGTTGGTAATCTCTCTCCTAATATGTATATATTATAACGCGAATGATTCCTATTTGTCAATGGGTTGGGCTAATTTGTCAACCGTTTTCTTCAACTATCTTTCAGTGTCAAAGGCGAGTTGACGTTGCCTAGCAGCGAAAGGTGTCCCAATGCTTCGGCCATTGCTTTAATAGGGGTGCGACTACCGTAAACACCGAAGGTGACGGCAGAGTCTTCGTGACCAGCGACACGCTTGATCAGGGAGTCTTGTACTCCTGCCTCCCGTAGGTCATCGATCATTGTGTGACGGAAACTGTGAAAAGTTTTCTTGGGGTCGTTGATACCCATTTTGGTCCGATAACGACGAAACCATTTTGACGGTGCGTGCCCTAGTTTTCCACGAACAGGTTCCAGCTCTGGGAATAAACGATCTGAGTTTTGAGTACGCTGAATTTGCACGTATTGGAGCAGCCCGAGCTGAATCAGCGTGGGGTGGATTGGCAAGGTTCGGCGACTGCTGCTGTTCTTGAGTTTCTGAGACTCGTGACCATCGTCGATCCGTATGCAATCTACTCCTTGCAACTTAATGAAGTCAGCAACGTGTAACTGACAGAGTTCTTCCAATCTGGCACCTGTGAACCTTCCGAGGAGCGGCAACCAGTACCGCCAAGGATGTTTGAGGGCTTCAGCCTTGAGTGCTTCTAGATTGAGCAGGGTTCTTAGGTCATGTTGTTCAAAAGACAGACGTGCTTCCTTGGCTGATCCCGTCATCACCTTGAGTCCCATCAATGGATTCTCGGTAACGTAACCATTCGACTTGCACCAATTCATGAATGCCGAGAGCTTGCGTAGACGGTTATTCACGGTCACGGCGGTGATGGTTTTGTACGTGCCGCCTGCTTCAATGACTTCAGCTAACGTCTTGCCCTTGAACTGAGGGAGGAGGGCGAAATACTGAGGGCAAAGGCTTAGGCGATCTTTCAGTAGGCGAGCTTGCTGCGCGTCGAACGCGGAAACGGACATGTCGCCCATTAGCTCGAACAGGTCCCGTAATGAGCGCTCAACTTCGTGAGTGCTGACCTCTCGCCATGTCCCTCCAGCCTTGCCTTCCTTGATGTACTTCTTCGCGAGTTCAGCTAGAGTCGGCCCACTTTTTCTGCGAAGCTTTTGAGGCTCTGTGGAGCCGCTTGGGCGCTCAGGAATTGAAGGTGTAGGGCTAGTGTCACGCCACTGAGAACAGAGCAAGCGAAGCGTCTCAAGGTCGGCTGTCGGATGCTCTGTCAGGTAGTGATGGACTCGTTGGGCCAGCGAGGACGCAAGGAAGGTTGCCGGTTGTCGGGTGCTGATATTCAAGCTCAAGCGCAATGTATGACAGCTCGGGAAGAGATGCTTAGGCAGTCGCAGGTTCAGATAGTAGAAAGCTCCGCGACGGATTATGTAGGCCATATGTGTGACACCGATGTGTGACAGCTGTGTGTGACAGTGCTGGCTACACCCCGATTTCTGACTGTCCGTACCGGATGTTGGCACGGAAGATTAGAGACAACCTCAAAAGCCTGACACCCTTATCCCATATGGCTTTCAACGATACCCGAGCATGCTTGCATGCCATCTGGTCAGAGCCGGAAGGCAGCAGCCACAGCGGGAACATTGTGTGCCGGGGTGTGGCTGGTGGGGTTGCCTCCATAACGCAACCCTCCTTGATTCAAAAAAATACTTTTATGAAGCCCTTCGCTGACATTCGTCATCTGCGAAGCGATTTCTGCTGTTCGCTCATCAGGGTTACTGACGGTACAGCGGGAACTCTCCCATGGCCGGAATCACTTCTGCGCGCAACCTCGCCATGTGCCCGGGCAACTCCTGTCGTGCGGCAGGCGTGTCGGACGGGATGTTCTTGGCAAAGTGGAAGCTGATGATTTGGCCGGTCCCGTTGTCCTTGTAGTATTTGAAGATATTGAACTCAAAGAAGCTGCCGTCCTTGCGTGTGGAGGTCGGATAAAACAGCAGCACGTAGATCGCATCGGTTTTCTCGTCTGAAAACATCTCCACCGGAAGGTTGGGGTATTCCTGTTTGTGGGCCTGCGCGGTCAGGTTGGCAAGATCCCGGGGCTCGTTGCCGGTGGTCTGGGGCGGCGCGAGGCGAAAATCCACCAGTTCGCTCCAGGCGTTGACGCTTTCTGGTGCGAGGAAATACTCCCAGAGCGGAACGTTGCCCCGGGCCTGGTATTTCAGGACGTATGTTTTCCCTGCAAACACCACCGACTTTGTCTCGGCGATCGACGGGCGGGACAGGTCCGGCGGCGCCACAGGCGGTTTGGATGCACAGCCGAACAGCAGCAGGACAGTCGATACCACGATTAGCCAACGCATGGGCACCTCCTATGTCACGGCTTAGTGCTGTTGATGTGGTCGGCGATGCTGGCGAGCGTTGCGCTCCATTGTGCAACGGTTTGTTCTGAAGGCATTTCTCTCCAGGTCCTGGAAACCTTGTACGTGTCGCCCCCCAATTGATAGGCAAAATGCCTCAAGGTCATGACGTTGCCGTTCGCCTGTGTGCAGATCACCGACCAGCCCATATACGGGGTGCTGGTATCTCCCATGTCAGTCTGGCTGATATGTGTTTTGCAGTTCTTCTCGGCGGCCCGGGTATCGGAATCACGGGCCGCGCTTGGCGGTTGATTCTGGCCCGGCAACACAAACAGGGTGATCTCGTCTTTTCCGGTGTCGGCAGACCACTTGTATCGTTTTACCCCGGCATTCGCGAACGCTGATGCCATCTCGTCATCGTTTTTGGTTTGCCATTGCGGACCTTTTGGCGTTACCGCCTTGAGCAAGTAGCCCGCAAAATCTTCTGCGTGGGTGTTTGGCGAGACGAAGAGCAATCCGCTGATGGCACAGGCAATAAAGGTCGATTTCATGTCAGTCCCTGGACGTCATTGTTAGATGTCAGGACGACAATGCATCCTGCGAAACAGACAGTAGCGCAGGTAGTGGCAAAGTGCCCAGTCCGTTTAAAAATTATTCCTAGGGACGACGTCAGTGAGGGATTGCTCACATCCTTAAAACCTTGCGCTGGACAAGCCAAATTCGCCTTGTTAGTTTGCGCCAGCGACATATTTCTAAATATGTCGGTGGCACATGGATGATATTAAAGTGATGGCGCTTTATGGCTCATCTACTCCAACTCACAAGGATGTCAGTAATGAAAAGCCTGCAAGGGTTGCCCACTCTCATCAGCGCTTCCGTCGGTGCGCCGGGCAAAGCCCGCAACTTGCCCGCCGATGTTCAATGCATCCAGTATTTATTCAACTTGATCATTCCCAAGTTGGGTTTCCCCCTGGCGGAAAATGGCAAATGCGACGGCCAGTTGGTGCAGTGCATCAGCCAGTATCAGTTCCGCCACCTCAAATACGCGCATCCCGATGGTGTCATCGACCCTACCGGTCGCACCTTCAATAGCCTGATCGAAGAAGCGGTGAAGGTGCCGGTCAAGCCGAACCCGACCCTGCGTATTCCGACGTTCCTCAATGTGTTCGGCAACACCGGCGCGGACATGGTCCAGGCCACGGTCGACCACTATCTGGACCGCATGCGGGCAATGATCGAGGCTGAGCGGCGCAACCGGCAGATGATGCTCCAGGCCACGTGCGACGGCGGTACGACGCTGACGGATACGGACTTCCAGAACGCTGCCACGCAGTTGGGTAACGGGATTTCGGTCAATATCATCAAGGCCTTCGCCACGGTGGAGTCGGGCGGGCGCTCCGGGTTCGGCCCGGCCAAGTTGCCGGTGATCGCCTTTGAAGGGCACCATTTTCGCAAGTACACCAAGAGTAAATACGACCAGACCCACCCGCTGTTGTCGTACCCCTACGTGAAGAAGGCCGGGCCCCAGTGGAAGGCCAATAACAAGGACCAGACCAAGGCCTGGGAAACCATGGCCACCGCCTTTGCGCTGGATCAGGAAGCGGCCTTGAAGTCGGCCTCCTGGGGCATGTTTCAGATAATGGGCTCCAACTTCACGGCATGCGGTTATAAAACGGTGTTTGAATTTGTGGTGGCCATGAAAATTAATGCCGGGCATCAACTAAAGGCCTTCCTCGGTTTTTGCAGCCAGAGCCCGGCCCTGGTCAAGGCCATGAAGAACAAGGATTACGCCGCCATGGCGCTGAACTATAACGGCAAGGATTATGGCGACTATGACCAACGCATCAAAAAAGCCTACGAAGCACTTGAAGGGAAAAAATAGAATGCCGTTCAAACGTTGCGTGTCCCGATTGCTGGTTGCCTCTTTCGTGTGTGTTGCTGCAGGTGCGCCGGCGTTTGCCGCTACGCTGCACTCGGGCAAGTACGAAGGGCTGATGCTGGCTGTGACGCCCGAGCATCAGGTGGAGGGGTTTTATGCCGAGGAAATGGGCGAGGGCGTGACCCGCTCGTGCACGTTCTTCCTGCAGGGCAAGGTCGACGGTGCGAAGGCATCGGTGTCGACATGGCTGGATGAGGCCTATCCGGGTACCGTCGCGGCTTCCTCGGACGGTGTGACGCTGACCGTGGAGAAGGGCCGCGAACATCCCGGCTGCATCAACGTGTTGATGCCGGAAATTGCCACCGGCCTGGACCTGACCCAAACCGCTGCCAAGAAATGGATTGGCCTGGTGACCGTTTCGTCCGACAAGGCCTTCCTGCAGAAGACCCCGGACGCCAAGGCCAGCCATCGTGCCTACGTGGTCAAGGACGATGTGGTCGCGGTACTGGCGTTCAAGGATGGCTGGGCCCAGGTCGAGTTCATCAATGGCGAAGGCCGCTCTTCCAAGGGCTGGATCAGCCAGGACCAGTACGCCAGGCTGGCCCCCGCAAAAGGCTGAAGATGCTCCCTGCACCCACGCACAGCGGGGCGAAAACCGGTTAGCCGAAAGTCTCCCGCAACAGCCCCGCAAAGGCATCCCGCGCCAGATGGCGTTGGGTGTCCTTGTGCCAGAACAGCAGGTTATCCACCGCCGCCAATTCGTCGAAGCGGTAGGACGTCAATTGGTTGGCCTGCTCGTAGCGCGCCAGGATGCCTTCCGGCGCCAGTGCCACGCCAATCCCCGCGCTGACGCAGCCAATGATCGTGCCCCAACTGGCATAACTCGCGATGGCAGGCTTGATGTCGTGGGGCTTGAGCCAGTTCTCCAGGGCGGCGCGATACGGGCAGCCGGGCGGCCACACCAGCAGCGTGCGGCCGGCCAGGTCCCGGGCGTCCTCGATGGGTGCGCTGGAGGCGCTGGTAATCAGCACCAGGCGCTCGCTGTAGACCACGCTTTGTTCGAGCTTCGGGCGTTTGCCGCCGGCGGCCACCAGCGCGGCGTCGATGCGGTGATGTTGCAGGTCATCGAGTAACTGCGCCCAGGCACCGGTCACCAGTTCCAGCTCCACTTGTGGATAACGTCGATGGTATTCGGCCAGCAGCGGCGGCAGGCGGCCACTGGCGCTGGATTCCACTGCGCCGATGCGCAGCTTGCCGCGGGGAATCGCGTTGCTGTCGACGGCACGCTTGGACTCTTCCACCAGCGCGAGGATGCGCTCGCAGTAGTCGAGAAACACTTCCCCTGCGGCACTGATCGCCAACCCGCGCCCGGCGCGAATGAACAGCGGGGTACCCAACTCGCTTTCCAGTTGCTTGATGCGTGTGGTGATGTTGGACGGCACGCAGTGCAGTTGCAGGGCGGCCTGGGCCACGCTGCCGGTTTGTGCCACGGCTTTCACCATTTTCAGTTGGGCCAGTTCCATCGCTCAGTTCCAGTGATTACAGAAGTCAGAAACGGTTAATTGTCCTGCGCCTTGCCGGGGCCAAGACTGGCGGCATTCCCACTGCTGGACGCCGTTCATGAAAGCCCCGTCACCTGTAAAGCTTACGCTAGTCACTGCCAGCGTCATCCTCTGTTGGGCGTATTCGCCGATTGGCGTGCATCTGGCCTTGCACAGCTACAGCCCTGGCCAGTTGGCCTTGGGACGGTTCCTGATTGCTTCGGTATTGATGGCCGGCGTCGCGTTGGTCATGAGGATCGAGCGGCCACGTCTGCGGGACCTGCCGTGGTTGCTGGTGCTGGGCTTCTTCGGGATTTTCCTGCATCACCTGACGATCAATTTCGGCCAGCAATTTGTCACGGCCGCTGCCTCCAGTGTGCTGGCGCAGTCGGTTCCGCTATTTACGGTGCTGGTGGCGTTTTTCGGCTTGAAGGAGCGAGTTACCGGCTGGCGCTGGGGTTGCGTGCTGCTGGGCTTGAGCGGGGTGCTGGTGGTGATCTGGGGCGAGCATGGCCTGGGGCAGATTGATCCCCGTGGACTGATGATCCTGCTGGCGGCGCTGTCGTGGAGCCTTTATTTCACCATCCAGAAACACTATTCCCGGCGCTACAGCCCGCTGACCACTGTGTGCTACACCGTGTGGTCGGGCACATTGCTGCTGTGTGTGTATTTGCCGGGTTTGCCGGCGGTGGTGTCGCAATCATCGACCCAAGCCAACTGGGCGGTGTTGTTGCTCGGCGCCTTTCCCAGCGCCCTGGCGTACCTGGCCTGGGCCTATGTGTTGCGGCATGTCGAGGTCAGCCGCGCGTCAGTGGCGTTGTACCTGATGCCGCCGGTGGCGATGGTGATGGCCGCCACGCTGCTGGGCGAGCAGGTTTCGCTGCGCGTGGTGCTGGGTGGCCTGATCGTGCTGGCCAGTGTCGGCGCCATCAGCCTCGAAGGGCGCTGGCGCCGCAAGCCGTTACGGGTTCACGGTGAACACCCGCAGGCGGTGACCGTCGGGGTCCTGGGCGACAAAGGTGTAGCCGAAGTCCGCCTCGACCGGTGACTGGATGATGCTCATCCCGAGTTGCACCCAGCGTGTGTGCAAATCGTCGACCGTTGCGATATCAGCGACGCAGAAACCCGCCTCGCTACCGCCAACCGAGGCTTGGGCCGCAGGCTCCACGGTATGGCGCGACCACAGGCCGAGTTTCACCCCGTTGTCGAGGATGAACAGCGCAAAGGTCGGCCCCAGCTCCACCGGCGGCTTGTCCAGCAGTCGGCTGTAGAGGTTGGCGCTGGTGGCCGGGCTGTCGACGTACAACAAAAAGTAATGGGCAATGCTATTCATGATGACTCCGTGGAATGACGCAGCAATGGCGCGGCTCAGTCCCTAGTCTAAGGGGCTGTCCTGTCAGTTCATGTCAGGAGTCATCAAGCAAAGAGCAGACAGTCAATCTGGCTGTCTGCTCTTTTTATTGCGTGCACGTGTGTTGCGAGCTCTAAGGCTTGGACAAGGCCTGGTCTACCGCTGCGATCAGCTTTCCCAGATCCTTCGGGGTGGCTTTGTGAATGACACCGAACAGATAAGCGCGCTGTTCCTCCTCGTCGACCAGGTCTGCGAAAAAGACTTTCAGCTTCACTCCCAGCGCCTCTGCGAACAAGAACAGTGCCTCGACGCTGGGTGTATAGGTGCCGGTTTCGAAGCGGCTGATGGTTTTAGGGTCAAAACCGGTTTTTTCACCTAGTTCAGCCTGAGTAAGCCCTGCGACCTTGCGGTAACGTCTGATGGCTGGACCCAAACTTGAAATGTGCATCGCTCAATTCCCATTTAGAATCAAGAACTTAACGATAAATCTTAAAATTAGACAACCGCATGTACCATCACCTTTTCTTGCAAAATGTGATGTAATTCGTAGAATCGGCATCTAGGACAAGTATTTGGTGGTCTCGTTTCAGAAGGCAGGTTTATGAAACAGGAAATCATTGCTCTCTCCTTACTCTCATAAATGTGCCCATAAAACGGACGCCTGGCAGGGACTGAAATGTCGCTCGTCAGTGCCACGCTTCATTGCGCCTCACGTGCCGGATACCCGAATTCAAGCCTAGTTGATCATCACTGAATGGATGATGAATTGCTGTGCAAAATCGTGGGTTTGCGTACCTTTGCGGCCAACCAGCCGATCGACGGCGCAGCCCGACTGGAAATACGAATCCGCCTGTCCTGCCTACCCGGTGGTCGAGAGGGCGATCGAATGCTGTCCATGGAGCTTTAACGTGCGTCTCAATTTGCCGGTCACTGCTGTTGAACAGACTTTTGGGGAGCAGCAACGGCTAATTTCCGCAACTGACGTCAACAGCCATATTACCTACTGCAACGCCGAGTTTGCCGCCATGAGCGGCTTTACCCAGGCCGAGCTGATCGGCAGCACCCACAACCTGGTGCGCCACCCGGACATGCCGCCCGCCGTGTTCCAGCTGATGTGGAGCTACCTCAAGGCCGGGCAGAGCTGGATGGGCGTGGTGAAGAACCGCTGCAAGAACGGCAACTATTATTGGGTCAGCGCCTATGTGACGCCGATTCTCGAAGACGGGCGGCTGACGGGCTACGAGTCGGTTCGGGTCAAGCCCACCCGCGAACAGGTGCGCCGCGCAGAGGCGCTGTACGCGCGGTTGCAGGCAGGTGGTGCGGCGGTCTCGCCGGTGCGGCGTGTGGCGTCTGTGTCCCGGGCCATGGCGTTGCCACTGGCGGCTGCCGTTGCCAGTGTCGCCGCCTTCCAATGGGTTCCGGGTGTATGGGCCCAGGCGTTGACTGTCGGCTTGTTTCTCGGCCTGGGCGTCTGGGGGCATCAACGCTTGGGGCTGCAGCTCAAGCAGATTGTGCAGAACACGCCCAATACCTTTTCCGACCCCATCAGCGCCATGACCTACAGCGACGCGCTGGGGCCGACCGCGCAGCTCGAAATGATCCTGATCAGCGAAGAGGCGCGACTTAAAACCGCCCTGACGCGCCTCAGCGACCTGGCCAACCAGATGGCCGAAGCAGCCGCCCATTCCAGCGTGTTGTCGAGCACCACCGAATCGGCGTTGCTGGAACAGCGCGCCGAGACCGACATGACCGCCGCCGCCATGACCGAGATGGCTGCGTCCATCGCCGAAGTGGCGGTGCACGTGCAGCAAACCGCCAGCGAAGCTCACACCGCCAACACCCTCGCCGAGCAGGGCAGCCAGGTGGCCGGCACGTCCCGCGAGGCGATCCAGCTGCTGGCCGGCACCGTCACCCAGATCAACCAGGCGGTGGGCAACCTGGCCGGGCAGACCCAGCAAATCCAGGTGGCCGCGAGCATGATCCAGGCAATCGCCGACCAGACCAACCTGCTGGCCCTCAACGCGGCCATTGAAGCGGCCCGCGCCGGCGAGCAGGGCCGTGGCTTTGCCGTGGTGGCCGACGAGGTGCGCGCCCTGGCGGGCAAGACGCGGGAGTCGACCCAGCAGATCCAGGGCATCATCCAGAACCTGCGGGCCGGCGCCGATGAGGCGGTCGAGATCGCGAGCCTGGGCATTCACGAGGCCGAGCAGGGCGTGCAGCAAGTACTTGAGGCGCAGCAGGCGCTGCAAGGTATTCGCCACGCGGTGGAGCGTATTACCGGTATGAGTCAGCAAATGGCTGCTGCCTCACAGGAACAATCCCACGTCGCCGAGGAAGTTTCACAGCAGATCAATAACGTTGCCGCCACGGTGCAAAAGACAGCGGGCAATGCCAACGCTGCAGTCACCCGTGGCCGGGAACTCGAAAGCATCTCTTCCGGGTTGCGCGCCCTGGTCGAGCGGTTCAACCGCTAGCCACAGTGAGCCTGACTCATGGACGAGAAATACCGCAGGGCCGTGGATGCAGCCGCCATTTTCTCCGAGACTGACCTGGCGGGCTGCATCACTTACGTCAATGACCAGTTCTGCGGCATGTCCGGCTACGGGCGTGACGAGTTGCTGGGGCAAAATCACCGCATTCTGAGCTCGGGACTGCACCCTGCGGGGTTCTTCCAGGGCATGTGGCAAGCCATCAGCGAAGGCCGGGTGTGGCGTGGGGAAATCTGCAACCGGGCCAAGGATGGGACGTTGTATTGGGTGGACAGCACCATGGTGCCGCTGCTCGATGAGAAGACCGGGCGCGTGCAGAAGTACGTGTCGATCCGCTTTGATGTCAGCGAAAAGCGCCAGCTGTTGCACACCCTGCAATGGCGGGTCGGCCACGATGTGCTGACCGGCTTGCCGAACCGCGCCTATCTGTCGGAGTTGCTTAACCAGTCCCTGGAGTTCTCCCGCAGCGAAGACATCCCGTTGGCGTTGTGCATGCTCGACCTGGACGGCTTCAAGGCGGTCAACGACGGGTATGGGCATGCCTGTGGGGATCTGTTGTTGGTGGAAGTGGCCACTCGGTTGCGGGAGATCATCCGCGGCGAGGACGTGGTCGCCCGGCTCGCCGGTGACGAATTTGTGCTGATCCTGCGTTATGTGCGCGATATCGACGAGCTGAACGGCGCCTTGCTGCGCATCCTCAAGGCGATTTCCGAGCCGTACTCGATCCAGGGGGCGGAGCTGAATGTGTTCGCCAGCATCGGCGTCACGCTGTTCCCCCTGGATGACGAGGACGCCGACACCTTGCTGCGCCATGCCGACCAGGCGATGTATGTGGCCAAGCAGAGCGGGCGCAACCGCTACCAGTTGTTTGATGTATCCCTGGAACAGGAGGTCAAGGCCAGCCACCAGACCGTGGAGCAGATCCGCCAGGCCCTGGCGGCGGGCCAGTTGTGCCTGCATTACCAGCCCAAGGTCAACTTGCGCTGCGGCACGGTGGTGGGGTTCGAAGCGTTGTTACGCTGGCAGCACCCCGAGCGTGGCCTGGTGAAGCCGGGGGATTTCCTGCCACTGATCGAGCAGACCGACCTGATTGTCGATATCGGCGAATGGGTGATCGCCCAGGTGTTGGGCCAGATGCATCGCTGGCAGGTGCATGGGCATTGGTGGTCGGTGAGCGTGAACATCGCGGCGCGGCACTTCCAGCGCGAGGATTTTGTCGAGCGCCTGCAAGACTTGCTGGCGCAATACCCGCAGGTGGAGCCGCACCGGCTGGACCTGGAGATCGCCGAGTCGGTGGCCATCGACAATATCCAGCGTGTCACCCAGCACCTGGAGGCCTGCCAGGCCTTGGGCGTGCAGTTCTCCCTGGATGATTTTGGCACCGGCTATTCCTCCCTGAGCTACCTCAAGCGCCTGCCGACCCAGACCATCAAGATCGACAAGTCGTTCGTGCGCGACATCCTGCACGACAAGGACGACCTGGCGCTGACCAAGGCCGTGATCGGCCTGGCCCGCGCGTTTGGCCGCGAAGTGATTGCCGAAGGCCTGGAAACCCTGGAGCACGGCCAGCTGTTGATGCGCATGGGCTGCGAAGTGGCCCAAGGCTATTTCATCGCCCGGCCGATGCCTGCGGACGACGTGCCGGGTTGGGTCGAGGGATTTGCACCGCCGCCGCAGTGGCAAAAGCTTGAGTGATGTTTATTGTGGCGAGGGAGCTTGCTCCCGCTGGGCTGCGTAGCGGCCCCAAGATCTTTGGGAGCGCTGCGCACTCCAGCGGGAGCAAGCTCCCTCGCCACAGCAAGCTCCCTGGCCACAAGGACAATCAGGTGATCTTAAGGGGCGGGGGCGCTGTTCCCGATATACAGCTGGATGATTTCGTCAATCTCCCCGGACATTTTCATCCGCAGCAACGTGCGCAGGATCTGCTGCCCCGGCACCTGCGGGTCGTTGCGCACATAGCAGCCCAGGCGTTGCTCCTCGATCACGGCCACCGTATGCAGGCGCTGTGTGGGCGGTAATTGCTGATTGAAGCGGTCAAGGATCCATTCGTTGATCACTGCATAGTTGAAGCGTCCGGCCACCAGTTTTTGCAGCACTTGCTCTTCACTCCGGCTGTCGTCGCGGCTGAACTGGCCGCTGGCGAAGCGCGCCTCCAGGGTCGGGTAGCTGTAGCCGAGTACCGTGCCGATGTGTTGCGGCGCAAGGCTGTCCAGTGCCACCGACGTTGATGGCACGCGCCCGGCGGCCAGCACATTGCGCTGGACCAGCAGCGGGATGCTCCAGGTGTAGTCCCCCGACAGGTTGTTCAGCCACGCCGGTGTCACGTAGCAGCGCACGTCCACATCCCCGCGCTCCATGGCGGTGTCGATACGCGCACGCGGCAGCACATGGAATTTCGCAGGACGGCCGACCTGGGTGGCCAGGCTCAACATCAGGTCATACAAAATCCCCTGGGTCGGCTGGCCCTGGTCAAGTTGCACCATGGGCATGGTCCAGCTGTCGGAAATGGAGAATCGCAGAGGTGCGGGTGCCGCCAGGCTGACCGTGGCAATCATCCACAAGGCGCCCAGGACTGCGCGCATAAATTCTCCGGGTTCAGCCTTTTACAGGCTTGGTCAGACCAGCTTAGTCAGATTAGACGAGCGTGCCGGATGCAATTTCCCCCTTGCTCCGCTAGCATTACCCGCTTCCGCTTCCCAGTTGCGACGGTTTTCGATGAGTTATCAGGTTCTTGCACGTAAATGGCGTCCGCGCTCGTTCCGCGAAATGGTCGGCCAGACCCATGTGCTCAAGGCTCTGATCAATGCCTTGGACAGCCAACGGCTGCACCACGCCTACCTGTTCACCGGTACCCGCGGGGTGGGCAAGACCACCATTGCCCGCATCATTGCCAAGTGCCTGAACTGTGAAACCGGCATCACCTCGACGCCGTGTGGTACCTGCTCGGTGTGCCGGGAAATCGACGAAGGGCGTTTTGTCGACCTGATCGAGATCGACGCCGCGAGCCGCACCAAGGTCGAAGACACCCGCGAGCTGCTCGACAACGTGCAGTACGCACCGAGCCGTGGCCGCTTCAAGGTCTACCTGATCGACGAAGTGCACATGCTGTCCAGCCACTCCTTCAACGCCTTGTTGAAGACCCTGGAAGAGCCGCCGCCCTACGTCAAATTCATCCTGGCCACCACCGACCCGCAGAAACTTCCTGCAACGATTTTGTCGCGGTGCCTGCAGTTCTCCCTGAAAAACATGACCCCGGAGCGTGTGGTCGAGCATTTGACCCACGTGCTGGGTGTCGAGAACGTACCGTTCGAAGACGACGCCCTGTGGTTGCTGGGGCGTGCCGCCGACGGCTCGATGCGTGATGCCATGAGCCTTACCGACCAGGCCATCGCCTTCGGTGAAGGCAAGGTGCTGGCCGCCGACGTGCGGGCGATGCTCGGCACCCTGGACCACGGCCAGGTGTTCGACGTGCTGCACGCGCTGATCGAAGGCGACGCCAAGGCGTTGCTCGAAGCCGTGCGCCACCTGTCCGAGCAAGGCCCGGACTGGAATGGCGTGCTGTCGGAAATCCTCAATGTGCTGCACCGCGTCGCCATCGCCCAGGCCCTGCCCGAAGGTGTCGACAACGGCCACGGCGACCGCGACCGCGTGTTGGCCCTGGCCCAGGCGTTACCGGCCGAAGACGTACAGTTCTACTACCAGATGGGCCTGATTGGGCGACGTGACCTGCCGTTGGCACCCGATCCGCGGGGCGGCTTCGAAATGGTCCTGCTGCGGATGCTGGCCTTCAGGCCCGCCGACACGGCGGATGCGCCGAGACAGCCGCTAAAGCCAGTGGGGATCAGCCAGGCCACAGTTGATTCCGCCAAACCAGTGGCTGGCCCGGCTGTTGTCGCGCCAGTGGTTGCGCCGCCTGCGCCGGTTGCACAGGCCGCCGCCCCGGTTGTCGCCGAGCCCGTGGCGCCTGTGGTGGTGCCGGAGCCGGTGGTTGAGCCTGCGCCCGTGCCTGAAGTCGATCTGCCGTGGAACGACCCGGTAGAGGCCGAAGCCGAGGTCGAGGTCGAGGTCGAGCTGCAGCCTGCCGTCGAGCCGGTGCTGGAAACCACCAGCGAGCAGCCTGAACTGACACCCATGCCCGCGCCGACCCCGGACAGCGTGGTGCCGGACGCCCCCGAGTGGGTTTCGGCCCCGGTGCCGGAGCCGACCGTTGCGCAAGTGGACGCCGCCACCCCGGGCACCGACCTCGACGACGAGCCGCCGCTGGACGAAGATTACATCGAGCCGGACATGGATTCGGCCTACAGCTACCTGGACGACCTGGCCAGCGAACACACCGCCGAGCCTGCCCCGGAGCCTGAACCCGAACCTGCCGCGATGCCGGCCACCGGCCTGGCGTTGCAATGGCTGGAGCTGTTCCCGAAACTGCCGATCTCCGGCATGACCGGCAGCATCGCCGCCAACTGCACCCTGATTGCCGTTGATGGCGACCACTGGCTGCTGCACCTGGACCCGGCCCACAGCGCCCTGTTCAACGCGACCCAGCAGCGCCGGCTCAACGATGCCCTAAACCAGTTCCACGGGCGCACGCTGACCATCAGCATCGAGCTGATCAAGCCCGAGCAGGAAACCCCGGCCCAGGCGGCGTCCCGTCGCCGGGTCAACCGCCAGCGCGAGGCTGAAGAGTCGATCCACGGTGATCCGCTCATCCAGCAGATGATGCAGCAGTTTGGCGCGGTGGTGCGGCACGATACTATTGAACCTGTAGAAGCCCCGGTACCCCAAGCGTCATAACCCGGGGCCAATAATTGATCCACGTACTTTTGAGGTGATTCCCATGATGAAAGGTGGCATGGCCGGCCTGATGAAGCAGGCGCAGCAGATGCAGGAAAAGATGGCCAAGATGCAGGAAGAACTGGCCAACGCCGAAGTCACCGGTAAAGCCGGTGGCGATATGGTCAGCGTGGTGATGACCGGTCGTCACGACATCAAGCGCGTGAGCATCGACCCAAGCGTATTGCCGGGCGTCGGCGAAGACGACCTGGAAATGCTCGAGGCGCTGTTTGCCGCGGCCGTCAACGACGCCGTGCGCAAGATCGAAGCCAACAGCCAGGACAAGATGTCCGGCGTGACCGCTGGCATGCAACTGCCACCGGGCATGAAGCTGCCGTTCTGATCGGCAAGCAGCACCGAAAATGCCAGGCCCCGCGCCTGGCATTTTTTTGGCCGGCTATTTTCCATACCCGTAGCAGCTGTCGAGCGCCAGCGAGGCTGCGTCGGCAGCGACTCGGTCCCACGTCTGGCATGAAAGCAGCGGTGCGGCTAACGTAGTCTCGCTGGCGCTCGACAACGGCTACTGCGAGAGTTTTGTCGAACCCTGGACCCTGTGTTGGGGTCTGCACCCTATACCGTTGAATTCAATCACCGATAGAAGGAGCCTCGCTGATGTCCGAAGCATTGACCCTCAACCAGCGCATTGTGCTGGTCTCACGCCCCCACGGCGCACCGGTGCCGGAAAACTTTCGCCTGGAGCGCGTCGCGCTGCCGGAACTGGCCGACGGCCAGGTTTTGCTGAAGACCCTTTACCTGTCCCTGGATCCCTACATGCGCGGGCGCATGAGTGATGCGCCGTCCTACGCCGCACCGGTAGAAATCGACGAAGTGATGACCGGTGGCGCTGTCAGCCGCATCGAACAGTCCCGCAATCCGAAGTTCGAGGTGGGTGACTTGGTGGTCGGTTCCACCGGCTGGCAGAGCCACAGCATCTCCGATGGGCGCAACCTGATCCCGGTACCGAAGGGACTGGCCAGCCCGTCCATGGCCCTGGGTGTGCTGGGTATGCCCGGCATGACCGCCTATATGGGCCTCACCGATATCGGCCAGCCCAAGTCCGGGGAAACCCTGGTGGTGGCGGCCGCTTCCGGTGCGGTGGGCTCGGTGGTGGGCCAGGTGGCGAAGATCAAGGGGCTGCGGGTGGTCGGTGTGGCGGGTGGCGCCGACAAGTGCCGCTATGTGGTGGACGAGCTGGGCTTTGATGCCTGTGTCGATCACAAGAGCGACAACTTTGCCGAGGAGCTTGCCCAGGCCTGCCCCAAGGGCATCGATATCTACTTCGAAAACGTCGGCGGCAAGGTATTCGACGCGGTCGTGCCGCTGCTGAATGCCAAGGCGCGCATTCCCTTGTGTGGCCTGATCGCCGGCTATAACGCCCACGAAGCGCCCAGCGGTCCCGACCGGCTGCCGGCGTTGCAACGTACCTTGCTGACCAAGCGTGTGCGGATCCAGGGCTTTATCGTGTTCGACGACTATGGCGACCGCCAACCGGAATTCCTCAGTGCCATGGCGCCGTGGGTGCGGGATGGCAAGATCAAGTTCCGCGAGGACGTGGTGGAAGGCCTGGAGCAGGCACCTGAAGCCTTTATCGGTTTGCTGGAGGGGCGCAACTTCGGCAAGTTGGTGGTGCGGGTCGCACAAGATTGAGCATTTGACGCTAATCCGAGGCGCGGGTATAAACCGCGTCTCGTTGTTTTGTCGGACCTTTCCCCATGAGCTTCAGCCCCCTGATTCGTCAACTGATCGACGCCCTGCGCACTTTGCCAGGTGTGGGTCAGAAAACCGCCCAGCGCATGGCGCTGCAACTGCTGGAGCGTGATCGCAGCGGCGGCTCCCGACTGGCCCAGGCCCTGAGCCAGGCGATGGAAGGGGTTGGCCACTGCCGCCAGTGCCGCACCCTGACCGAGGAAGAGCTGTGCCCGCAATGCGCCGACCCGCGTCGCGACGACACGCTGCTGTGCGTGGTCGAAGGGCCGATGGATGTCTACGCGGTGGAGCAGACCGGTTACCGCGGGCGCTACTTTGTGCTCAAGGGCCACCTGTCGCCGCTGGACGGGCTGGGGCCGGAGGCGATTGGTATTCCGCAACTGGTGACGCGAATCGAGGAGCAGGGCACGTTCGTCGAGGTGATCCTGGCCACCAACCCTACGGTGGAAGGCGAAGCGACGGCCCATTACATCGCCCAGCTGCTGACCAACAAAGGCCTGATTACCTCGCGCATCGCCCACGGCGTGCCGCTGGGTGGCGAGCTGGAACTGGTGGATGGCGGGACCCTGGCGCATTCGTTTGCCGGGCGTAAGCCGATCGCCCTGTAACAAACACCGCAGAACAAAATGTGGGAGCGGGCTTGCTCGCGAATGCGGTGGTTCAGTCAATGCATCTGGCGACTGATACACCGCATTCGCGAGCAAGCCCGCTCCCACATTTGTTTTGTGGCGTTCACGAGTCTTTCCTCTTGCTTGATAACCAAGCAAGCGCTTGGTAAGTTCGCTCTACCGTCCCGTGGAGCTTGCCGATGTCTGCCTATCAGGAATACTTCGACCCCAGCCACCAATTGGTCCGCGACAGCGTGCGTCGTTTCGTCGAGCGCGAGATGTTGCCGGGCATCGAGCAGTGGGAGGAAGCGGAAAGCTTCCCCCGGGAGCTGTACCTCAAGGCCGGTGCGGCGGGGATCCTGGGCATCGGTTACCCCGAAGCCCTTGGAGGCAGCCACGAAGGTGACCTGTTCGCCAAGGTCGCCGCCAGCGAAGAACTGATGCGCTGCGGCTCCGGCGGAGTAGTGGCAGGGTTGGGCTCGCTGGATATCGGCTTGCCGCCCATCGTCAAATGGGCCCGGCCCGAGGTGCGCGATCGTGTGGCGCCGCAGGTGTTATCCGGCGAGAAGATCGCCGCCCTGGCGGTCACCGAGCCCGGTGGCGGCTCCGATGTCGCCAGCCTGCAGACCCGTGCTGTGCGCGACGGCGACCATTACCGTGTCAGCGGCAGCAAAACCTTTATCACCAGCGGCCAGCGTGCCGACTTCTACACCGTCGCCGTGCGTACCGGTGGGCCGGGCTTTGCCGGCATCAGCCTGTTGTTGATCGAAAAGGGCACGCCTGGTTTCACCACCGGTACACCGCTGAAGAAAATGGGCTGGTGGGCGTCGGACACTGCCGAATTATTCTTCGATGATTGCCGCGTACCCGTAGGCAATCTGATCGGCGCCGAGAACATGGGTTTCGCCTGCATCATGGGCAACTTCCAGAGCGAGCGCCTGGCCCTGGCCCTGATGGCCAATATGACTGCGCAGATGGCCCTGGAGGAAAGCCTGAAGTGGGCGGCCCAGCGCGAGGCCTTCGGCAAACCCATCGGCAAGTTCCAGGTGCTCAAGCATCGCCTGGCGGAAATGGCCACGGCGGTGGAGGTCTCGCGGGAATTCACCTACCGCCAGGCCGCCAAGATGGCCGCGGGCAAGAGTGTGATCAAGGAGATCTCGATGGCCAAGAACCTCGCCACCGACACCGCCGACCGCGTGACCTTTGATGCCGTGCAGATCCTCGGCGGCCAGGGCTACATGCGCGGCAACCTGGTGGAGCGGCTGTATCGCGACAACCGCATCCTGTCCATCGGTGGCGGGACTCGGGAAGTGATGAACGAAATCATCAGCAAGCAGATGGGCTTGTAGAAAGCGCTTTTGTGGCGAGGGAGCTGTGGCGAGGGAGCTTGCTCCCGCTGGGCTGCGTAGCGGCCCCAAGATCTTTGGGAGCGCTGCGCACTCCAGCGGGAGCAAGCTCCCTCGCCACAGCAAGCTCCCTGCCACACAAGCTCACTCGCCACACGAATCCCGGGTTATTGGTCTGTCAGGGCAAACTGCGTCAGGCAGAACGTCGCAATGCCCATGTCTTCCAGGCGCTGGGACCCACCCAGCTCCGGCAGGTCAATGATCGCCGCCGCTTCGAAAATCCGTGCGCCCATGCGCCGCGCCAGGTTGGCCGCTGCGATCAGCGTGCCGCCGGTGGCGATCAGGTCATCGAACATCAGCACCGAATCACCTTCACACAGGCTGTCGGCGTGCACTTCCAGGAAGGCTTCGCCGTATTCGGTCTGGTAACTCTCGGCCAGCACGTCAGCCGGCAATTTGCCTTGCTTGCGGAACAGGATCAGCGGTTTGTTCAACTGATAGGCAATGATCGAACCGATCAAGAAGCCCCGGGCATCCATCGCGCCGATGTGGGTGAAGTCGGCTTCGACGTAGCGGTGTACGAAGGTGTCGGCTACCAGGCGCAAGGCCTTGGGCGACTGGAACAGCGGCGTGATATCGCGAAAGATCACCCCAGGCTTGGGGAAGTCGATGACTGGGCGAATCAGGGATTTGATGTCGAACGAATCGAAGACCATCGTCGAGGAGTCCTGGGGAGGAAAGCGGACTCGAAGTATACCTGCGGCCCAGCCGATTGGCTCGGCCGCAAGCGTCTGGATCAACCGTCGAGCGAACCGCCAGCCAATGCGCAGAGCTGGATCGGGTCGAGGATATGCACTTCCTTGCCTTCGGCCGCAATCAACTCGTTCTGCTGGAAGCGGGTGAATACCCGGGACACGGTTTCCACCGCCAGGCCCAGGTAGTTGCCGATTTCGTTGCGCGACATGCTCAGGCGGAACTGGTTGGCCGAGAAACCCCGCGCGCGGAAACGTGCGGAGAGGTTGACCAGGAAAGTGGCAATACGCTCGTCGGCGGTTTTCTTCGACAACAGCAGCATCATCTGTTGGTCGTCGCGGATTTCCCGGCTCATCACGCGCATCAGCTGGCGACGCAATTGCGGCAGCTGCAGGGCCAGTTCATCCAGGCGTTCGAACGGGATTTCACACACCGATGTGGTTTCCAGGGCCTGGGCCGACACGGGGTGAATCTCAGTGTCCATGCCCGACAGTCCGACCAGTTCGCTCGGCAGGTGGAAGCCGGTGATCTGTTCTTCGCCGCCATCGCTCAGGCTGAAGGTTTTCAGCGCGCCAGAACGTACTGCATAAACGGAGTCAAACTTGTCGCCCTGGCGAAACAGGAACTCGCCTTTTTTCAGTGGGCGACCGCGTTTAACGATCTCGTCCAGCGCTTCCATGTCTTCCAGATTCAACGAAAGTGGCAGGCACAGGGGGGCCAGGCTGCAATCCTTGCAATGAGCCTGGCTATGAGCGCGCAGTTTAACTGGCTCGGACATTTCTTAAATCCTTGTGGGAAAACACACATAAGACGTAAGGGTAACGCACCGGGGGGCAATCAGGCCAGCGTGTACAGAAAAGCAGCAGCGGTATAAAGAATTTTGTATCGAGGTCGATACAAGATTGTCACTCCTAGAGCTGGAGGCTCAGATCATGCTTTCCATTGGCGCAACCAACCCTGCCATTGTTTCTTCGCTAACCGTGCCTGATGCGAAAAAAGACCCCGCTGCAGACGATAAAGACCAAGCGTCTTCTACCGATCGGGCCACTGACACCAAGCCCCAAGGACTGGTGGTGGATATCTCGGGGGCGGGGCTGAAAGCCTCCAAGGCCAGCACCAACTCCAACAAGGACATTGACGACAGCAACCTGAAAGACAACATCAAGCAGCTGTTGAAAATGATTCGCGAGATGAGAAAACAGCTCGCCGAGAAGATGGCTCAGCTCTCAGCTGCCATGTCCGACGCCTCAAAGACCCCGCAGGCAAGGCAGGCAAGAGTGGCCGCCTTGCAGAGTGATATCGCGACATTGCAGGCCGGCTTGATGACGGCCCAATCGCAGTTGACCAAGGCCTTGAAGGACGAGTCTCCCGAGTCGCAGCTGGAAGCGATGGCCCTGCTGGCGAAGTAGGACAGGTTCAGATTACGCGCGAAAATCGTTGCCGATTCTGGTGCTCCAGATAGGCATCGAACACCATGCACACCGAGCGTACCAGCAGGCGCCCCGCCGGCAATACGCGGATGCCCTGTGGGTCGAGTTCGATCAGTCCGTCCTCGGTCATCGCCTCCAGTTGCGGCCAGAGCTCGTCGAAATAGCCGCGAAAATCGATGTTGAAGGCCTGTTCGATCTTCTCGAAATTCAGGCTGAACGTGCAGATCAACTGCTGGATCACTTCCCGTCGCAACCGGTCATCCGTGGTGCATAACAATCCACGGCTGGTGGCCAGTTGCGCGCCGGCGAGGGCGTTCTGGTAGTGGTTCAGGTCGCTGCTGTTCTGGCAGTACAGGTCGCCGATCTGGCTGATCGCCGACACCCCAAGCCCGATCAAATCGCAATGCCCGTGGGTGGTGTAGCCCTGGAAGTTGCGTTGCAGCGTGCCTTCTTCCTGGGCGACGGCCAATTCGTCGTCCGGCAGGGCAAAGTGGTCCATGCCGATGTAGCGGTAGCCCGCCCGGGTCAACTGCTCGATGGTGGTTTGCAGCATCAGCAGTTTTTCCGCCGGGGAGGGCAGGTCGTCGGTGTTGATCCGTCGCTGGGGCATGAACCGTTCCGGCAGGTGTGCGTAGTTGAACACCGAGAGGCGGTCCGGTTGCAGGCTGATGACTTCTTCCACGGTGCGTGCGAAATTCATCGGTGTCTGCTTGGGCAAACCGTAGATCAGGTCGATATTGATCGAACGAAACTGCAGGGTGCGCGCTGCGTCGATCACTGCGCGGGTTTCTTCCAGGCTTTGCAGGCGGTTCACCGCACGCTGCACTTCGGGGTCCAGGTCCTGCAGGCCGATACTGACGCGGTTGAACCCCAGTTCACGCAGCAGGCCCATGGTCGCCCAGTCGGCTTCCCGCGGGTCGATTTCAATCCCGTAGTCGCCGGAGTCATCGTCCAGCAGGTTGAAGTGCTGGCGCAGGCGGCCCATGACCTGACGCAGCTCGTCATGGCTGAGAAAGGTCGGGGTGCCGCCGCCGAAGTGCAGCTGCTCGACCGGCTGTTTGGGGTCGAGGTGGCACGCCACCAACTGGATTTCCTGCTCCAGGCGTTGCAGATAGGCGTGAGCCCGACCGCGGTCCTTGGTGATGACCTTGTTGCAGGCGCAGTAGTAGCAAATGTTGGCGCAAAACGGCACATGCACATACAGCGACAGGGGCCGTACGGCCTTGCGGCTGTCGCGCAGGGCGTGGAGCAGGTCGAAGGTGCCGACCTGGCTGTCGAATTGTACGGCGGTGGGGTACGAGGTGTAGCGTGGCCCCGCCAGGTCGTAGCGGTGAATCAGATCAGTGTCCCAACGAATGGCGTCGAGCATGCGGGCGTTCCCCCGGATAGGCTAGTGGGCCGAGTCTAGGGGCTGGGTGGGGAAGCCATCTTGATTTGCATCAACGGGGAGCGGCGCTATGCCACATGGCGATCTAGTGGCCCATCAGCCAGTGCTGGTGCGGCCCGGGCAAGGTCCAGATGCCGAACAGCATGACCAGCAGGCCACCGGCCATCCGCACGCTGCGTTTGCGCAATAACGCGGTGACTCGATCAGCGGCTAAGCCCGTGGCCAGCAGTACCGGCCAGGTGCCAAGGCCGAACGCGAGCATCAGCACCGCACTGTCCAGCGCATTGCCCTGGCTGGCCGCCCACAGCAACGTGCTGTAGACCAACCCGCACGGCAACCAGCCCCAGAGCGCACCCAGCAGCAACGCCCGGGGCAGGCTGGACACCGGCAGCAAACGGTTGGCAACCGGCTGGATATGGCGCCACAGGCCGCGCCCGAGGCTTTCGATACGGGTCAGGCCGCTCCACCAGCCAGCCAGGTACAAGCCCATGCAGATCAGCAACAGCCCGGCGAGGATGCGCATGAACATCGCTGCCGGACTGTTGGCCACGGCCCAGCCGGCCAGGCCGATCAGCAAGCCGGCGGTGGCGTAGCTGAGGATGCGCCCCAGGTTGTAGGCCAGCAGCAGGCGAAAGCGCCGACTGCGTTGCTCCTTGGGAATCGCCAGGGTCAGCGCGCCCATCAGGCCGCCACACATACCCAGGCAATGGCCGCCGCCCAGCAGGCCGAGGATCACCGCCGAGACCAGCAGGGGCGCCAGTTCAAGCATGGGGCGGATCTTTCGGCTTGGGCGGTTGTTCAGGGCCGTTGGCTTCATCGACGGCCGCCAGGTGGTTCGGGTCCTGGTCATCGAACAGCACGCTGTGGGCCGGGCCATCGAGGTCGTCGTACTGGCCGCTGTCCACCGCCCAGAAGAAGATGTAAATGGCGATGGCCACGATCAACAGCGCCGCCGGGATCATCACGTAAAGAGCTGGCATCTGCACTCCATGCCCGCGCGGCTCATGCCGGCAGCGGGCGGGTTACGGGGGCGGGGCTCACGGCTGGCGTGCTCGGCATGCGAGTCAGGCGCAGGGCATTGAGCACCACGGTCAACGAACTGAGGGACATGCCGATCGCCGCCCAGATGGGAGTGATCCAGCCGAGGGCGGCAAACGGCAACATCAGGCCATTGTACAGCCCGGCCCACAGCAGGTTTTCAATGATTACCCGGCGGGTGCGCCGGGCCAGGGTAAAGGCTTGCACCAGGGCGTCGAGGCGGTTCGACAGCAACACCGCGTCGGCGCTGGTCTTGGCCAGGTCGGTGGCCGAGCCCATGGCCACGCTGATATCGGCGGCGGCCAGTACCGGCACATCGTTGACGCCATCGCCGAGCATCAGCACCTTGCGGCCTTCCTTGTGCAGCTGTTGCAGCATTTGCAGCTTGTCATCGGGGCGCAGGCCTCCATGGGCTTCGTCGATGCCCAGCTCGGCGGCGACACTGGCAACCATCGGCGAGCTGTCTCCCGACAGCAGCAACGTGCGCCAGCCGCGTGCCTTGCAGGCGGCGAGCAAGGCGGGCGCGTCGCTGCGCAGGCGGTCATCCAGGACAAACCAGGCCAGGGCGCCGTCGGTGTCGCCCAGCAGCAGCCATTGGCCGGCTTCCTTCGGCGAGGCGGGGAGGGCGCAGCCGCTCAGTTCGCAAACAAAACCCGGCTGGCCAATGCGCAACCGGCGGTCACCGACGCGGCCTTCCAGGCCCAGGCCCGGCGTGCTGAGCACTTCATCCGCCGCCAACGGCGCGCGGCCGAATGCGCGGGCGATCGGATGTTCCGAACGTTGCTCCAGCGCCGCCGCAAGGCTCAGGCACTCGTCGCTGCCCAGCAGGCTCAACGGGCGGATCGCGCGCAACGCCAGGCGACCTTCGGTAAGGGTGCCGGTCTTGTCGAAAATCACCGTGTCGATCTGGTTCAGGCCTTCCAGCACGTGACCGCGGGTCAGCAGCAGGCCGAGTTTGTGCAGGGTGCCGGTGGCTGCCGTCAGGGCGGTGGGTGTTGCCAGTGAGAGGGCGCAAGGGCAGGTCGCAACCAGCATCGCCAGGACGATCCAGAACGCCCGTGACGAATCCAGCTCCCACCACACCAGGCCGATGACCGCAGCGGCGACCAATGAGCACAACAGGAACCATTGGGCGGCGCGGTCGGCGATCTCCGCCAGCCGGGGTTTCTCCGCCTGGGCCCGCTCCAGCAGGCGCACGATGGCCGACAGGCGCGTGTCGTGGCCCAGGGCGCGGACTTCGACGGTCAGCGCACCTTCGACGTTGAGGGTGCCGGCAGTGACGGCATCGCCGACCTGGCGTGGTTGCGGCAGGTACTCGCCGGTCAGCAGCGATTCGTCGATGCTCGACTGGCCGTCGAGGATGATGCCGTCTGCCGGCAGCACCGCCCCCGGATGCACCAGTACCCGGTCGCCCAGGGCCAGTTCGCTGAGCAGGATCCGTTCACTTTGCCCGTCGGCACTCATGCGCAGGCACGAGGCCGGCAACAGGTTGACCAACTGCGCGGTGGCTGCCGCCGTGCGTTCCCGGGCGCGACGCTCCAGGTAACGCCCGGCCAGCAGGAACAGGGCAAACATGCCGACTGCATCGAAATACAGTTCGCCGGTGCCGGTGATGGCGGTCCAGATTCCGGCCAGGTAGGCACCGCCAATGGCCAGGGACACCGAAACATCCATGGTCAGGTGGCGGGTGCGCAGGTCGCGCATCGCCCCCTTGAAAAACGGCGCGCAGCTGTAGAACACGATGGGCGTTGTCAGAAACATCGCGACCCAGCGCAGGATCACGTGCAGCTCCGGGCTCAGGTCGATATTGAATTCCGGCCAGGTGGCCATCGTCGCCATCATCGCCTGGAACCACAGCAGCCCGGCCACCCCCAGTTGACGCAGGGCCAGGCGGTTTTCGCTGGCCAGTTGTTCGGCGGCACGGTCGGCTTGATACGGGTGGGCGGCGTAGCCGATGTGACGCAATTCGCCGAGCAGTTGGCTCAGGGGCAATTGCCCGTCGGCCCAGCGCACGTGCAGGCGGTGGTTGGACAGGTTCAGGCGTGCCTCGGCCACGGCGGGCAGGCTGCGCAGGTGTTTTTCGATCAGCCAGCCACAGGCGGCGCAACTGATGCCTTCCATCAACAGTGTGGCTTGCGACAGGTCACCGTCGTGGCGCACGAAAGGCTTTTGCACATCGGCACGGTCATACAGCGCCAGCTCGTCCACCAGTTGCACCGGCAGCGCCTCGGGGTTGGCCGAGGCTTCGCTGCGGTGCTGGTAATAGCTTTCCAGGCCACCGGCGACAATCGCCTCGGCCACCGCCTGGCAGCCCGGGCAGCACAGCTCGCGGGGCTCGCCGAGGATCACGGCAGTGAACCGGCTGCCGGGCGGCACGGGCAGGGCGCAGTGGTAGCAAGGGGTCGGGGTGGTCATGGCTCAGTTCCGATGATCGTTCCCACGCTCTGCGTGGGAACGCTTCGCTGGACGCTCCGCGTCCGCTCTTGTGACGCGGAGCGTCACGGGATGCATTCCCACGCAGAGCGTGGGAACGATCAAACAGGTGACGCTCTATTTTTTCAGGTCTTCAGCACCCTGCAGCGGCTCGTCGCCCAGCAGCAAGTCCTTGTCATGGCTGACCTGTTCTTCTTCAAACATACGCCAGGTCCGGTCGCCTTCCACCCCTAGCAGCTCGACGAAGCGGCGGCCTTCGACCTTGTCGGTCACCTGGCCGATGTAGCGGCCGGGCTCGCTGTCGCTGCGGGTCAGGATGATCTTGCGATCCTTCTCCGGCTGGGTCGGCGAAATCAGGTTCAGCTCCAGGGTGCCGGGCCCGCTGTTGCCGGTCAGGTGCAATTCGACTTCGCCGGTCAACTCGTCCAGGTGCACCTTGGCCCGCAGTTGCAGAGTCTGGGCCAGCAGTTCGCGGTCCAGGGAACGGTTGATGCCTTTGCCGGCCTCGTAATAGTTGTCGTTGACCAGGTTGTCGGGGTTGTTCACCGCGATGGTCACCATGGACAAGGTCAACGTCACCGAGCAGGTCAGGATCCCAATGATGATCCAGGGCCAGAGGTGCTTGTACCAGGGGCTTGCGGCAGTAGCTGCGGGCATTGTTCGGCTCTCTATTAACGGACTTGTGGGCCGATGAATCGGCTCTTGGCTTCAATGTGGACGCTGTCGTCATCGGCATCCCTGAGGATGAATTTCACCTCGTTGGTGCTCGACGGCAGTTGTTCCGGTGCGCTCGACAACTCCACCGGCATGCTGAAGATTTCCCCGGCCGCTACCTTGATCTCGCGCCGGCCTTGCAGCTTGAGGTCTGGCAGGCCTGCGGCGTCAAGCACGTAGGTGTGGTCGCGCTGGTCCTTGTTCATGATCTTCAGGCTGTAGACGTTTTCGATCCGGCCCTCGGCGTTTTCGCGGTACAGCACGCGGTCCTTGCTGACGTCGAAACCCACCAGCGAGCGCACGAAGAAGGCGGCCACCAACAGGCTGATCATCGCCAGCAGCACCAGGGCATAACCGATCAGGCGCGGGCGCAGCTTATGGGTTTTCTGCCCGGACAGGTTGTGCTCGGTGGTGTAGCTGATCAGCCCGCGCGGGTATTCCATCTTGTCCATGATGTTGTCGCAGGCGTCGATGCAGGCCGCGCAGCCGATGCATTCAATCTGCAGGCCGTCACGGATGTCGATGCCGGTAGGGCACACCTGCACGCACATCGTGCAATCGATGCAGTCCCCCAAGCCCTGGGCCTTGTAGTCGATACCTTTTTTGCGCGGCCCACGGACTTCGCCACGGCGCGGGTCGTAGGAAACGATCATCGTGTCCTTGTCGAACATCACGCTCTGGAAACGCGCATACGGGCACATGTAGATGCACACCTGCTCGCGCAGCCAGCCGGCGTTGCCGTAGGTGGCGAGGGTGAAGAAGCCGACCCAGAAATACGACCAGCCATCCGCCTGGCCGGTGAAGAAATCGAACACCAGTTCACGGATCGGCGAGAAGTAGCCGACAAAGGTCATGCCGGTGACGAAGCCGATGATCAGCCACAGGCTGTGCTTGCCGAACTTGCGCAGGAACTTGTTGGCGCTCATCGGCGCCTTGTCCAGCTTGATGCGTTGGTTGCGGTCGCCTTCGGTGACCTTTTCGCACCACATGAAGATCCAGGTCCACACGCTTTGCGGGCAGGTGTAGCCGCACCAGACGCGGCCGGCATACACGGTGATGAAGAACAGGCCAAACGCCGCCACGATCAGGATGCCCGACAGCAGGATGAAATCCTGGGGCCAGAAAGTCGCGCCAAAAATGAAGAATTTACGCTCCGGCAGGTTCCACCAGACAGCCTGGTGGCCACCCCAGTTCAGCCACACGGTGCCGAAGTAGAGCAGGAACAAACCGGCACCCCCGAGCATCCGCAGATTGCGGAACAAGCCGGTGAAGGCACGGGTGTAGATTTTCTCCCGCGATGCGTAGAGATCGACGGTGTTATTCGAATTTTTGGCAGGCGGGGTAACGTCATGTACCGGAATCTGGTTGCTCATCATTGCATCCCACGGCAGTGGAGATTTGCCTCGGCCAGTACGTGCCAGCCGGGGTCAAAATAGGGGTGTTGCAGTGGCCTAATGATACGCCCCTGACACCCTTCGACGGGTGCGACCTTTGGTCGCGTTGGGGGAAATCAATTGATGGTGTACGTGATCTGGGTCAATTGACTTGTGAAGTATGGACGGTTTTCGCAGCCTTACCGGTCATTCGTCCCATGGATTGATCAGCGCGACGCCGCTGGATTGAAAGTCGCCAGTGTTGCGCGTGACCACTGTCAGCCCATGAACCAGCGCGGTTGCAGCGATCAGCGCGTCACTTTCGTTGGCTTGGTCTGGCACATGCAAGCTGGCACAGCGCAGGGCAACTGCTGCATCAATCGGCAGGATTCTGGCATCAAACGCCGGCATGACATGGCGCTTGAGCCATGTGCGCAAAACCTTCCCCTGGGCGGGATCACGCCGCTCCATTCGCAGGACTCCTGTTTCCAGTTCCTTCAAGGTAATGGCTGAAATATACATCCGTGGCGCGATGACACTTTTGGCCCAGGCGACGACCTTGGCATCGGCCTGGGGTTTGCGCAGTTCAGAGATGACGTTGGTGTCGAGTAGATACATCAAGTGAAGTCCACGGGTCGATGAGTGATCACGGCGCGTTCGGTTTCGAACTCGATATCTGCCGCTTCTGGCATCACCAACAGGTCAACGATGTCGGCATTGAGGCCTGTCAGTTTTTGGTAGTCCTCAATGCTTAGCAGTACATGGGCAGGCTTGCCCCGGTCAGTGATAAAAACCGGGCCTTGGCGGGCGGCTTTTTTGGCACCGCTTGTGTCTTGATTGAATTCACGGCTGGAAATGGTGGTGATGGTCATGGGGGCTAACCTCCGTATGGAGTACGAATGTAGTCACGTTACTACCTGCGGTTTTCTTGATCAATCTCAAATGTAGATGCGTTGCTGGCGGTGACGACTTTTTCGACTTGAAAACAAAACGGCCCCGCCAATCTCCACTGGCGGGGCCGTTTTTTTTCACCGCTTTTCCTCACACGGCGTCTGGCGGCTTGTTCCCATGGGACAGTCCGAAACATACGCCGCCAGCAAGTGCACCCTGCCGTTTCCCTTGCGACTTCCTGGTGTTGAGTAAGTAAATCAGGAGAGGTCTACGGGCCGGTGTGGTGGCGTTTTTATAACTGCTTTTTGCGCTGTTAAATAACCTACAACGATTGGTTAGGAAGCTGACGCTTCTGCGATAACAGTTCTTAGGCCCAAACGAGCCTTTGTTTACACAGAATGAAACGTTTGTTGTAGGAACGCTGATCGCGTTATTGCCACGCAGGAAATGCCGACGTTGAGATCAAGTCAGGATCAGTGTTCGGCAATGTTTTGTAGCAGCGCGCAGCGTTACCACGATGAAACCTTTGATGAGCAATTGTTGAGCGTTATGCCTAGGTCTCTTGCGCGCCGATAAATTTATTTTGTTTTGACGTTATTCAAATCGAGGAAACCAATGACCATTCAACGTGCTAATGACACGCATAATGTTGGAGCCGTTCCACCATCGGCTTCGACGCTGCCAGTATCCTCTGGCATCAGCGTAGAGCAATTCAGTAGTTGGAATGATTATCGGGTGGCCGACCGTCTACTCAGAAACTTTGATAAGTATGCCGACCCTGCGCAACCAGACTACATCACCCGCGACTCTCTACGACAGGTTGCGTATGCCTCTGCGCAGAGTGGCTACAGCAGTGACGACATGAATTTTGCCCGTTCGCTGCTGGAAAATCCTGTACTCATGGAGAAACTCGATGGGTACGGAAAGCATAAGCACGATGGCAAAATCGATCGTGAAAGTATCATAACCGTGGGTCAGAATATGGGGTTTCCCCTGGCCACGATGAGTGATAAAGAACTGGCGCAAAAGCTCCTGAATGAATATGACACCTATTACCCGGAGCGCGGTTGGGGTGGGATTGATCGCAGGGAGGGTGTGACTTACGCTTCACTGAAGAACATCGCGGATGGGACGCGTCATGATCGCGGCCCAGATGAAGCGATGGTCGCGCGGGAAATCTTGAGTCGTCCTGAGTTAGTGGCACAGTTAGGACTGACGGATTGGTCTAAATCGGCTGATCGGGGGGCGATCAACGCTGCTATTAAAAGAATGGACCAAGTGCATGAAGAACGGTAACGCCTCGTCCTCGGGGTAAGTTGAGTTCCACCAATGCCCCATTACCAAAGCCCCGCGCAGCATTGGCTGCGCGGGGCTTTTTGGTTTTAATGCTTACTGCTCCTCAGCTGCCTTGTCTCCATGGGACAGGCTGTAAACATAGGCCGCCAGCAAGTGCACCTTGTCATTGCCCTGCAACTGCTCCTGCGCAGGCATCTGGCCTTGACGGCCATAACGGATGGTCTGCTGCAGTTGCGCGAAGCTCGAACCGTAGATGAACGCGCCAGGGTGGGTCAGGTCAGGCGCGCCCATGGCGGGTGTACCTTTACCGGCGGGACCGTGGCACGCCACGCAGTTGGCGGCGAAGAGTTTCTCGCCGTTGGCCACGTCTGCCTTCGCGCCTTCCGGCAATTTGCGGCCATCGAGGTTGGTCACCACAAAGCCGGCCACATCGGCCACGCCTTGCTCGCCAATGACTTCGGCCCACGCCGGCATCACCGCGTGGCGGCCCTTCATGATGGTTTCCTTGATGGTGGCCGGGTCGCCGCCCCAGCGCCAGTCGGCGTCGGTCAGGTTGGGGAAGCCGTAGGCACCCTTGGCGTCGGAACCGTGGCACACCGAGCAGTTGGAGGCGAACAGGCGGCCACCCATCTTCAAGGCTTGCGGGTCCTTGGCCACTTCTTCGATCGGCATGGCGGCGAACTTGGCGAAGATCGGCCCGAACCGGGCGTCCGACTTGGCCATTTCCTTTTCCCATTCGTGCACGCCGGTCCAGCCGGTCTGGCCATTGGCAAATGGGGTTTGCTTGTCGTTGTCGAGGTAGTTGTAGCCCGGCAGCAGGCCTTTCCAGTTGCCCAGGCCAGGGTACAGCGCCAGGTAACCGAGGGCGAAGATGATGGTGCCGACGAACAGCATGAACCACCATTTGGGCAGCGGGTTGTCGTACTCCTCGATGCCGTCGAACGAGTGGCCGACGGTTTCATCGGTTTGCTCGGCGCGCTGGCCCTTGCGGGTCGACAGCAGCAGCCAGGTCAGGGCGAAAATGGTACCCAGACTGAGGACTGTGACGTACAGACTCCAGAACGTAGTCATTCTTTGTTACTCCTAGACGCTTCCACGACGTGCTTGATGGCTTCGGGATCATCCGCGAAGGGCAGCAACGTCGCGTCTTCAAACTCCGACTTGCGCTTGGGGCTGAACACCCACAAGGCCAGGCCGATAAAGGCCACCATCACGACAACGGTGCCCAGGCCTCGAATCATCCCGATATCCATCCAGATCACCGTTTGCTTTTGATGATGGTGCCAAGGCCTTGCAAGTAGGCCACCAGTGCGTCCATTTCGGTCTTGCCCTTCACGGCCGCTGCCGCGCCGGCGATGTCTTCGTCGGTGTAGGGCACGCCCAGGGTGCGCAAGACTTCCATCTTCTTGGCGGTGTCCTTGCCGTCGAGTTTGTTTTCGACCAGGAACGGGTACGCCGGCATTTTCGATTCGGGCACCACGTTGCGCGGGTTGTACAAGTGCGCACGCTGCCAGTCATCGGAGTAACGACCGCCGACCCGGGCCAGGTCCGGGCCGGTACGCTTGGAACCCCACAGGAATGGGTGGTCCCACACGCTTTCACCGGCGACCGAGTAGTGGCCGTAGCGTTCGGTTTCGGCGCGGAACGGGCGGATCATCTGCGAGTGGCAGCCGACACAACCGTTGGCGATGTAGACGTCGCGGCCTTCCAGTTCAAGGGCGGTGCGCGGCTTCATGCCTTCCACCGGCTTGTTGGTCACGTCCTGGAAAAACAGCGGAACGATCTGGGTCAGGCCGCCGATACTCACGGCGATGACCATGAAGAAGGCCAGCAGGCCGATATTTTTCTCGACTACTTCATGCTTCATCAGTGAGCTCCCACAACGGCGATCTTGGTAGCGGCTTCGGCTTCTACAGGGTCGGAGGCACGCACGGTGCGCCACACGTTGTAGGCCATGAACAGCATGCCGCTGGCAAAGATCGCACCGCCCAGGGCGCGCACGATGTAACCCGGATGGCTGGCTTGCAGCCCTTCGACGAAGGAGTAGGTGAGGGTGCCGTCATCGTTGATTGCACGCCACATCAGGCCCTGGGTGATGCCGTTGACCCACATCGAGGCGATGTAGAGCACGGTACCGATGGTGGCCAGCCAGAAGTGGGTGTTGATCAGGCTGACGCTGTGCATCTGCGCACGGCCGAACAGTTTCGGGATCATGTGGTACAGCGCGCCGATGGAAATCATCGCTACCCAACCGAGGGCGCCGGCGTGTACGTGGCCGATGGTCCAGTCGGTGTAGTGGGACAGCGAGTTGACCGTCTTGATGGCCATCATCGGGCCTTCGAAGGTCGACATGCCGTAGAACGCCAGGGAGACCACGAGGAACCGCAGGATCGGGTCGGTGCGCAATTTATGCCAGGCGCCCGACAGGGTCATCATGCCGTTGATCATGCCGCCCCAGCTTGGCGCGAGCAGGATGATCGACATCGCCATGCCCAGGGACTGGGCCCAGTCCGGCAATGCGGTGTAGTGCAGGTGGTGCGGACCGGCCCAGATGTACAGGGTGATCAGGGCCCAGAAGTGCACGATGGACAGGCGATAGGAGTAGATCGGACGCTCGGCCTGTTTCGGCACGAAGTAGTACATCATCCCCAGGAAGCCGGTGGTGAGGAAGAAACCTACGGCGTTGTGGCCGTACCACCACTGGATCATTGCGTCCGTCGCACCGGCGTAGGCCGAGTAGGACTTGAAGAAGCTGACCGGCAAGGACGCATGGTTGACGATATGCAACATCGCCGTCACCAGGATAAATGCCCCGTAGAACCAGTTGCCGACATAGATGTGCTTGGTCTTGCGCTTGACGATGGTGCCGAAGAACACCACTGCGTAGGTCACCCAGACAATCGCCAGCAAAATGGCGATCGGCCATTCCAGCTCGGCGTATTCCTTGGTGGTGGTGTAGCCCAGCGGCAGGGTGACGATCGCGCCCACGATGACCGCTTGCCAACCCCAGAAGGTAAAGGCCGCCAGTGCATCGGAAATCAGTCGCGTTTGGCAGGTTCGCTGCACGACGTAGTAAGAAGTGGCAAACAGTGCACATCCACCGAAGGCGAAAATCACCAGGTTGGTGTGCAACGGGCGCAGGCGTCCAAATGTCGTCCATGGCAGGCCAAAATTCAACTCTGGCCAAACCAGTTGCGAGGCAATGAAAACGCCGAGCCCCATGCCAAGGATCCCCCAGACCACCGTCATGATGGCGAACTGGCGGACTACCTTATAGTTATAAGCAGTCGGACTGATTGCTGTGCTCATTCTAAGGTTCCACGGTTTAGTTTTTTTATAGGGTAAAAATCGGTCGCAAGTATGGAGAAAGCAAGATTCCATTGCAACGCAAGGTGACCTGCATCAATGCGTTCCAAACCAGATTCTGCGCCCTTTCCATGTTTGGCGTAAGGACAAAATTCAGGGTTAAAAGCTGACGACTTGGACAGGATTTTAAACGGGTCGAAGGTACTTGTAACTGAGTGTGTGTAAACAAGCAGCTCGGGTGACGAATGGCCAGTGGCACGACAGCCGGTAGGTACCAGCCTTTGCGCCTGTCATCGAGCAGAAATGTTTCAACCCATCGAGTGCAAGTCGGCCGTCGACCGGCCAATGCCAGTCCACTGTGCAAACAAGCGTAGACCCGAATGGCAGGAGGGGAAAGTCAGCGATCGGAAGGGTGCGACAATGGGTCGCAAAAAAGCCGCGCCTGAATCAGGCGCGGCTTTTGGGTGGTGCAGGATTACTCGGGTTGGCTGTCAGGCGTTGCGCCATCAGCATTGTGGGACAGGCTGTAAACATAGGCGGCCAGCAGGTGCACCTTGTCATTGCCTTGCAGTACTTCCTGCGCAGGCATCTGGCCCTGGCGGCCGTGGCGAATGGTCTGCTGCAACTGCGCCAGGCTGGTGCCGTAGATAAAGCCACCTGGCTGCGTCAGGTTCGGCGCGCCCATGGCTTCCACGCCATGGCCTTCCGGCCCGTGGCAGGCGACACAGGTGGTGCTGAATGCCACTTGGCCCGCGGCGACATCCGCGGTGCTGTCCGCCGGCAGCGGCAGGCCTGCCAATTCATGGCGCACATAGGCTGCGACGTTCTTCACACCGTCCTCACCCAGCACTTCACCCCAGGCCGGCATCGCGGCATGACGGCCATTCATGATGGTCATCTTGATTGCATCCGCCGAACCGCCCCAGCGCCAGATGTTGTCTGCAAGGTTCGGGAAGCCGTAGGCGCCCTTGGCGTCCGAGCCATGGCACACCGCGCAGTTGGAGGCGAACAGGCGGCCGCCCATTTTCAGCGCCTGTGGGTCCTTGGCGACTTCTTCCACCGGCATGGCCGCGAATTTGGCGAAGATCGGCCCGAATTTGGCGTCGGCCTTGGCCATCTCCTTGTCCCATTCCTTGGTCTGGGTCCAGCCATCTTCATAGCCCGGCAATACGCCTTTCCAGTTACCCAGGCCCGGGTAGAGGATCAGGTAGCCGACGGCAAACACCAGGGTGCCGGCGAACAGCATGAACCACCATTGTGGCAGCGGGTTGTCGTACTCCTCGATCCCGTCGAAGGCGTGGCCCATGGTCTGGTCCACGCTGCCCTTGGTCTCGCCCTTGCGGGTGCCGATCAACAGCCAGGTCAGGCCGATCAGGCTGCCGAGGGTCAGTACACAGATCCATGTACTCCAGAAGGTAGTCATGGCCGGTTGCTCCTTGTTGCAGGCTCTTCTTGAGCGTCGGGGGTTGGCGGTAGCGGTTCATCGGCAAACGGCAGCAGGCACGCCTCGGCGAACTCTGCGTTGCGCCGGGAGTTGAACACCCACAGCGACAGGCCGATGAAGGCGATGGCCACGACCAGCGTGCCAAGCCCGCGGATGGTTCCAGCGTCGAATTCAAATCCCATGGCTCACCTCTTGCTCTTGATGGCAGTGCCGAGCACTTGCAGGTACGAAACCAGCGCGTCCATCTCGGTCTTGCCCTTGAGGGAGGCCACGGCCCCGGCGATGTCGTCGTCGGTGTACGGCACGCCGAGGGTGCGCATCACCTTGAGCTTGGTCTCGGTGTGGCTGCTGTCGACCGGGGCGGTGACCAGCCATGGGTACGCCGGCATCTTCGATTCCGGTACCACGTTGCGCGGGTTGTACAAGTGCGCGCGGTGCCAGTCGTCCGAGTAGCGCGCGCCGACGCGGGCCAGGTCCGGCCCGGTGCGCTTGGAGCCCCACAGGAACGGGTGATCCCACACGCTTTCACCGGCCACCGAGTAGTGGCCATAACGCTCGGTTTCGGCGCGGAACGGGCGGATCATCTGCGAATGGCACTGTACGCAGCCTTCGCGGATATAGATGTCGCGACCTTCCAGTTGCAGCGCGGTGTAGGGCTTCATGCCTTCCACCGGCTTGTTGGTCACATCCTGGAAGAACAGCGGCACAATCTGGGTCAGGCCGCCGATACTCACGGCGAGCACCATCAGCAGCATCAGCAGGCCGACGTTCTTTTCAATGGTTTCGTGTTTCATCATCGACTCCTCAGGCCATCTGCGCCGCAGCGGCGACTTCGGCGGGTTGTGCCGAACGCACGGTGCGCCAAGTGTTGTAAGCCATCAGGAACATGCCGCTGAGGAAGATCGCCCCGCCCACCAGTCGCACGATGAAGCCTGGGTGGCTGGCCACCAGGGTTTCGACGAAGGAGTAGGTCAAGGTGCCGTCTTCGTTGACCGCACGCCACATCAGGCCCTGGGCGATGCCGTTGACCCACATCGAGGCGATGTAGAGCACGGTGCCGATGGTGGCCAGCCAGAAGTGCGCGTTGATCAGGCCGAGGCTGTACATCTGCTCGCGACCGAAGATTTTCGGGATCATGTGATACAGCGCGCCGATGGAGATCATCGCTACCCAACCCAGCGCCCCGGCGTGTACGTGGCCGATGGTCCAGTCGGTGTAGTGGGAGAGGGCGTTGACCGTCTTGATCGCCATCATCGGCCCTTCAAAGGTCGACATGCCGTAGAAGGCCAGGGAAACCACCAGGAATCGCAGGATCGGGTCGCTGCGCAACTTATGCCAGGCGCCCGACAGGGTCATCATCCCGTTGATCATCCCGCCCCAGCTCGGTGCCAGCAGTACCAGCGACATCACCATGCCCAGGGACTGTGCCCAGTCCGGCAGCGCGGTGTAGTGCAAGTGGTGCGGGCCGGCCCAGATGTACAGGGTGATCAGGGCCCAGAAGTGCACGATGGACAGGCGATAGGAATACACCGGACGTTCGGCCTGTTTCGGCACGAAGTAGTACATCATCCCGAGGAAGCCGGCGGTGAGGAAAAAGCCTACCGCGTTATGCCCGTACCACCACTGCACCATGGCATCCGTCGCACCGCCGTACAGCGAGTAGGACTTGGTCAGGCTGACCGGGATTTCCAGGTTGTTGACGATATGCAGGATGGCCACGGTGATGATGAACGCACCGAAGAACCAGTTACCGACGTAGATGTGCTTGGTGTTGCGCTTCATCACCGTGCCGAAGAACACGATGGCATAGGCCACCCAGACGATAGTGATCAGGATGTCGATCGGCCATTCCAGCTCGGCGTATTCCTTGGAGCTGGTGTAGCCCAGCGGCAAGGTGATCGCGGCCAGCACAATGACCAGCTGCCAGCCCCAGAAGCAGAACTGCGCGATCTTTGGCGCGAACAATTGGGTCTGGCAGGTGCGTTGCACCGAGTAGAAGGAGCTGGCAAACAGCGCGCAACCGCCAAAGGCAAAGATCACCGCGTTGGTGTGCAGCGGGCGCAAGCGGCCGAAACTGGTCCAGGGCAAATTGAAGTTGAGTTCGGGCCATACCAACTGGGCAGCGAGAAAAACCCCGAGCCCCATGCCGACGATGCCCCACACCACCGTCATAATGGCGAATTGGCGGACCACCTTGTAGTTATAGGCGGTACTTAAAGTAGTGTTCATGGTTCCCCATCCACGGTTCAACCCAAGCAAATGCGGCACTTGGGCTGGAGTTATAGGCAGACTAAAAAGCGAGGCAAGCATGGGCAAAGAGCACAAGGCCAGTATTGACGGGGATCAATGGGCGCAGTGTGTGCGGGAACGCGGCTGGTTGTGGAATGCCGCGACAGGGTCTATCGCGCGTACGCCCGCGACGCTGATCCTGGCCCACGGCGCGGGCGCGCCAATGGACTCGGGCTTTATGGAAGACATGGCTGCACGCCTTGCGGGGCATGGCGTGAACGTATTGCGCTTCGAGTTTCCGTACATGGCCCAGCGTCGTGTGGATGGCGGTAAACGTCCGCCGAACCCGGCGCCGAAACTGCTGGAATGCTGGCGTGAGGTGTATGCCGAGGTGCGACGTCATGTCGCTGGGAAACTGGCCGTTGGCGGCAAGTCCATGGGCGGGCGGATGGCCAGTTTGTTGGCGGATGAATTGGGTACGGACGCGCTGGTGTGCCTGGGTTATCCGTTCTATGCGGTGGGCAAGCCGGAGAAGCCACGGACCGAGCACCTGGCCGGGCTGAAGACGCCGACGTTGATTGTGCAGGGTGAGCGGGATGCACTGGGCAATCGGGCGGCGGTGGAGGGGTATGTGTTGTCGCCGAGCATCGAGGTGATGTGGCTGGTGGCGGGGGATCATGATTTGAAGCCGTTGAAGGCTTCGGGGTTCAGTCATGAGCAGCATTTGGAGGCTGCGGCGGTGAAGGTGGCCGGGTTTCTCGGCGCCTGATAGGGCCCTTTCGCGAGCAAGCCCGCTCCCACATTTGAAATGCATTCCAAATGTGGGAGCGGGCTTGCTCGCGAAAGCGGTTTACCGGTTAAACCGCTCTACCAGCGAATACTGAGTATTGGCGGTATGCGTCAGCTCTTCACTCAACTGCGCCGAATTCAACGCCTGTTCCGACGTCTGGTCCGCCAGCAGCGCAATGGTGCTGATATTACGGCTGATCTCTTCCGCCACCGAGCTCTGCTCTTCGGTCGCCGCCGCAATCTGCGCCGTCATATCAGTGATGTGCGCCACCGCCTCGCTGATCCCGATCAGCGCCTGATCCGCTTCCATCACCCGTGCCACACCTTCTTCCGCCTGGCGATGCCCGGCGTCCATGGTTTGTACGGCCGCGCTGGCGGTCTGTTGCAGCTTGGCGATCAGCGCATGAATCTGCCCGGTGGACTCGCTGGTGCGCTGGGCCAGTTGCCGCACTTCGTCGGCCACCACCGCAAAGCCGCGACCCATCTCCCCGGCACGGGCCGCTTCGATGGCCGCGTTCAGTGCCAGCAGGTTGGTCTGGTCGGCGATGCCCTTGATCACATCCACCACGCCACCGATTTCGTCACTGTCCTTGGCCAGTTGGGTCACGGTCACGCCGGTCTCGCCCACGGCCACCGACAGGCGCTGAATCGCCTCGCGGGTTTCGCCGGCGATATCACGGCCACGCCCGGTCAGGCGATTGGCTTCCTGGGTGGCATCGGCGGTGCGTTGCACATGGCTGGCGACTTCCTGAGTCGTCGCGGCCATCTGGTTGACCGCGGTGGCCACCTGTTCGGTTTCCACGCGCTGGCGTTCAAGACCGCTGGAGCTGTTATGCGCCAGGGTATTGGACTGCGCCGCCTGGGAGTTGAGGTGTTCAGCCGTGTCCTGCAAACGGGTAAGACACGTCTTCAGGCGCGCCTCCTGGCTGAGGATCGACATTTCCAGGCGCGCCTGGGCGCCGCGGCTGTCGGTGTACATCTGCGCGATCAGCGGGTCTGAGGTGGTCTGTTCGGCCAGGCGCAGCAAGCGCTTGAGCCCGCGTTGTTGCCAGCTCAGGCCCAACAGGCCCAGCGGTACCGACAGCGCCGCTGCCAGGGCAAAGCCCCAGTGGGAATTGAGCCAGACGCCAATCAGGAAGCTCAACTGGCTGACCAGGATAAACGGCAGCCAGTCCTGCAACACCGGCAGCCACTTGTCGCGGCGCGGGATGGCCGGCTTGCCCTGGTTGATGCGCTGGTAAAGCGCTTCGGCACGGCGGATCTGCTCGGCGGTGGGCTTGACCCGCACCGACTCGTAGCCGATCACCTGGTTGCCGTCGAAGACCGGTGTCACATAGGCGTTGACCCAATAGTGATCACCGCTCTTGCAGCGGTTCTTGACGATGCCCATCCATGGCAAGCCTTGTTTGAGCGTGGACCACATGTGTGCGAACACTGCCGCCGGCACATCCGGATGACGAACCAGGTTGTGCGGGGCACGCAGCAGTTCGTCATGGGAAAACCCACTGATCTCGACGAAGGCGTCGTTGCAGTAGGTGATCACGCCTTTGGCATCCGTGGTGGAGATCAACCGTTGCTGAGCGGGGAAGGTACGTTCGCGCTGGGTAACGGGTTGGTTATTACGCATGATTGTTCAATCCGCAAGGCTTTGACAGGTTGTCGACCGTCGCGGGGTTTTATTTAACTTATTTTTTGCAACAATCGGCGCAGCCTCAGCCCGCCAGCATCGGATAGGTAAACAACCCGAAATGCAGCAGGTTCAGCCCGAAGTGCGTAACGATCGCCGCGCCCAATCCGCCAAAGCGATACGCCAGGCCGTAGCCCAGGCCTGCGATGGTCGCCAGCAGGGTCCACTGCCAGCCTGCGCCCAGGTGTACCAGGCCGAACAGCAGGGCGGCCAACAGCAGGGCGAGGTTTTCACCATAGGGCAATTGCTTGAACCGTCGGCTCAGGCCGCCCTGGATATAACCGCGGAACAGCGCTTCCTCCACCAGGGTCACCAGCAGCAGGTTATTCAACACCCACAGCCAGGCCTGCTCCGGCCACTTCGGGGCCCAACTGATGACGCCCAGCAACGCAGCGCCGCCCAGGGCGGCAATCGCCGTCAGTGTCAACGCCAGGGCGGTGGCATAGATCGACAGGCGCAGGGACCGGCGCGCAACAATCCACGGGCAGGCCAGCAGCAGCCAGAAGCCAATCAGCGGCTTGTCCTGGTTCAGGTACATCGAGAAAGGCACGGCGTCGTCCGTAAAGCGCTGCGGCGCGATCCCGCGACCGTTGTAGAACCCGGGCAGCCAATGCATCGCCAGCCCCAGCGCCAGCACGATAAACAGCCCGTGGCCCAGATAGCGTACCCACGGGTTTCGCTGTTGCCGCACGGCAAACCCGGCCAACAGCAGCATGGCGACGGAAAGCGCCGCCATTAACCCCAATTGCCCGTAGCTCAAGGCAAGTACATAGCCGATGGAAAGAAGCGCCAGGTACAGCCATGGCAATGCAAGCATGGGGAATCCTTGTGACAGTCAAAATCTGAGGGCGGCAGTATACCGAGCGTCACCGACGGTAAAAATGAAAACACCGCCAGGGAAGGCGGTGTTTTGGGTAGCGCGTGTCAGTTACGAGGCAATCAACTGCCGCAACACGTAGTGCAGGATCCCGCCGGCCTTGAAGTACTCGACCTCATTGAGGGTGTCGATGCGGCACAGCACTTCGACCTTCTCGCTGCTGCCATCCTCACGGGTGATCACCAGCGTCAGGTTCATGCGTGGCTCGATCTCGGCGTGGGTCAGCCCGAGGATGTCGATCTTCTCCTTGCCGGTCAGCTTGAGTGCCTTGCGGTTCTGGTCCAGCTTGAACTGCAGGGGCAGCACGCCCATGCCCACCAGGTTGGAACGGTGAATCCGCTCGAAACTCTCGGCGATCACCGCCTTGACCCCCAGCAGGTTGGTGCCCTTGGCCGCCCAGTCACGGCTTGAGCCGGTGCCGTATTCCTGGCCGGCGATCACCACCAGCGGGGTGCCCGAGGCCTGGTATTTCATGGCGGCGTCATAGATCGGCATTTTCTCGCCGGTAGGGATGTAGATCGTATTGCCGCCTTCCTCGCCGCCGAGCATTTCGTTGCGGATGCGGATGTTGGCGAAGGTGCCGCGCATCATCACTTCATGGTTGCCGCGACGCGAGCCGTAGGAGTTGAAGTCCCGCGGTTCGACGCCTTGCTCGCGCAGGTATTTGCCGGCCGGGCTGTCGGTCTTGATGTTGCCGGCGGGGGAGATGTGGTCGGTGGTCACCGAGTCCCCCAGCAATGCCAGCACGTTGGCGCCCTTGACGTCTTCGATCACCGGCAGCGGGCCGCCGATGTCGTCGAAGAACGGTGGGTGCTGGATGTAGGTGGAGTCCTTCTGCCACACGTAGGTTGCAGCCTGCGGCACTTCAATGGCCTGCCACTGTTCATCACCGGCAAACACCTCGGCGTATTCCTTGTGGAACATCTGGGTGCTGACTTGCGCAACGGCGTCGGCGATTTCCTTGCTGCTGGGCCAGATGTCCCGCAGGTACACCGGTTTTCCGTCAGAGCCGGTGCCCAGTGGTTCGCTGCTGATGTCCATGCGCACGGTGCCGGCCAGGGCATAGGCCACCACGAGGGGCGGGGAGGCCAGCCAGTTGGTTTTCACCAGGGGATGCACCCGGCCTTCGAAGTTACGGTTGCCCGAGAGCACCGAGGCCACGGCCAGGTCGGCTTTCTGGATGGCTTTTTCGATCGGCTCGGGCAGCGGCCCGGAGTTGCCGATACAGGTGGTGCAGCCATAACCCACCAGGTCGAAGCCCAGCTTGTCGAGGTATTGGGTCAAGCCTGCCGCTTTGTAGTAATCAGTCACGACTTTGGAGCCCGGCGCCAGGGAGGTTTTCACCCAGGGCTTGCTCTTCAGTCCTTTCTCCACGGCCTTTTTCGCCACCAGTCCCGCCGCCATCATCACGCTCGGGTTGGAGGTGTTGGTGCACGAGGTAATGGCCGCGATCACCACCGCGCCGTTTTTCAGGCGATAGGTCTGGCCTTCGAAGTCGTAGTCGGCTTCACCGATCAGGTCGGCGTTGCCCACCGCAACACCGCCGCCGCCTTCGCTTTCCAGGCGGCCTTCTTCCTTGTTGGTGGGCTTGAATTGCAGGTCGAGGAAATCGCTGAAGGCCTGGCCGACGTTAGGCAGCGAGACACGGTCCTGCGGACGTTTCGGCCCGGCCAGGCTGGCTTCGACGCTGGCCATGTCCAGCGCCAGGCTGTCGGTAAAGATCGGCTCCTGACCTGCATTGCGCCACAGGCCCTGGGCCTTGGTGTAGGCCTCCACCAGTTTGACGGTTTCTGCAGGACGGCCCGACAGGCGCAGGTAGTCCAGGGTTACTTCATCCACCGGGAAGAAGCCACAGGTGGCGCCGTACTCCGGGGCCATGTTGGCAATGGTCGCGCGGTCGGCCAAAGGCAGGTCGGCCAGGCCGTCGCCATAGAACTCGACGAATTTGCCGACCACGCCCTTTTTACGCAGCATCTGGGTGACGGTCAGCACCAGGTCAGTGGCGGTGATGCCTTCTTTCAGCTTGCCAGTGAGCTTGAAGCCGATCACTTCCGGGATCAGCATCGACACCGGCTGCCCGAGCATCGCGGCTTCCGCTTCGATCCCGCCCACGCCCCAGCCCAATACGCCGAGGCCGTTGATCATGGTGGTGTGGGAGTCGGTGCCGACCAGGGTGTCGGGGAAGGCATAGGTGCGGCCGTCTTCATCCTTGGTCCACACGGTGCGGCCGAGGTATTCCAGGTTGACCTGGTGACAGATGCCGGTGCCCGGTGGCACTACGCTGAAGTTGTCGAAGGCGCTCTGGCCCCAGCGCAGGAAGGCGTAGCGTTCGCCGTTGCGCTGCATTTCGATGTCGACGTTTTCCTGGAAGGCGCCGGTGGTGGCGAACTTGTCGACCATCACCGAGTGGTCGATCACCAGGTCCACCGGTGACAGCGGGTTGATGCGTTGCGGGTCACCGCCGGCCTTGGCCACGGCGGCGCGCATGGCGGCCAGGTCGACCACGGCGGGCACGCCGGTAAAGTCTTGCATCAGCACACGGGCGGGGCGGTATTGGATCTCGCGGTCGGAGCGGCGCTCCTTGAGCCAGGCGGCAATGGCCTTGAGGTCGGCGCCGGTGACGGTCTTTTCGTCTTCCCAGCGCAGCAGGTTTTCCAGCAGCACCTTGAGGGACATCGGCAGCTTGTCCAGATCACCCAGGCTCTTGGCGGCTTCGGGCAGGCTGAAGTAGTGATAGGTCTTGTCGTCGATCTGTAAGGTTTTAAGGGTTCTCAGACTATCAAGGGATGACATTACATGACTCCTTATGGTCCGCACGGCTACGGACCTGACGGGACGAACAGAGCTTACAAATTAGCCCTGTTTTAAGTAGCTGGCTAATTACTGGACTCTATCAATAAGTCCAAGGTTCCGAACTCGGCTATCATGCGCGCGTTTTCATGACAGGCATTGCGCTATAGCAAGCCCGTGATCCAGGAGAGTTGATGAACACCCTTTTTATGCACTGCCGCCCGGGTTTTGAAGGCGAAGTCTGTTCCGAGATCGCGGAACACGCCGCACGCCTGAACGTTTCGGGCTATGCCAAGGCCAAGACCGGCAGCGCCTGCGCCGAATTTGTCTGCACCGAAGAAGACGGCGCCCAGCGCCTGATGCGCGGCCAACGCTTTGCCGAGCTGATCTTCCCGAGGCAGTGGGCGCGCGGGGTGTTCATCGACTTGCCGGAAACCGACCGTATCAGCGTGATCCTCGCGCACCTGCGGGATTTCCCGGTGTGCGGCAGCCTGTGGCTGGAAATGGTCGACACCAATGACGGCAAGGAGCTGTCGAACTTCTGCAAGAAATTCGAAGTTCACTTGCGCAAGGCGCTGATGGCCGCCGGCAAACTGGTGGAAGACGCCAGCAAGCCGCGCCTGCTGTTGACCTTCAAGAGCGGCCGCGAAGTGTTCATGGGCCTGGCCGAGTCAAACAACTCGGCCATGTGGCCGATGGGCATCCCGCGCCTCAAATTCCCGCGGGACGCGCCAAGCCGCTCGACCTTGAAGCTGGAAGAGGCCTGGCACCACTTTATCCCCCGTGATCAGTGGGACGAGCGCCTGCACAGCGACATGACCGGCGTCGACCTCGGCGCAGCGCCTGGCGGCTGGACCTGGCAACTGGTCAACCGCGGCATGCTGGTGACCGCCATCGACAACGGCCCGATGGCCGAAAGCCTGATGGACACCGGGCTGGTGCAGCACTTGATGGCCGACGGCTTCATCTACACCCCCAAGCAGCCGGTGGACTGGATGGTGTGCGACATCGTCGAGAAACCGGCGCGCAATGCGGCCCTGTTGGAAACCTGGATCGGCGAGGGACATTGCCGCGAAGCAGTGGTCAACCTGAAGTTGCCGATGAAGCAGCGTTATGCCGAAGTGAAGCGCCTGCTTGAACGCATCGCGGAAGGCTTCAAGGAACGTGGCATCCGGGTGGAGATCGGCTGCAAGCAGCTGTACCACGACCGTGAAGAAGTGACCTGCCATTTGCGCCGGTTGGATGTGAAGAAGCCAAAGGCCCGGTAAACGCTGCTCAATGTAGGAGCGAGCTTGCTCGCGAAAAAACCGAGGGCGCCGCTGGCTACCTGGCGCCCCGCGTTACCGTTAAAATGCCGGCCTGTTTAGGAGTAAACCATGAGCCTGACCCCTGATTTACCCGTCGATGCCGTCCTCGACGCCACCGGCCTCAACTGCCCGGAGCCAGTGATGATGCTGCACCAGCACATCCGCGACCTGGCGCCCGGTGGCTTGCTCAAGGTGATCGCGACCGATCCGTCGACCCGTCGCGACATCCCCAAGTTCTGCGTGTTTCTCGACCATGAACTGGTGGACCAGCAGGAGCAGGCCGGTACCTACCTATACTGGATCCGCAAGAAATCGGCTTAAGCCCGGCGAATCCGCTTGCGTGCGCTGCGCACCAGGCGGATCACCAACATCGCCGCGGCACAGCTCAGGCCCACGATCAGCCCCTGCCACAAGCCGCTCGGGCCTCGGGCCTGGCCCAGCCACTCGGTCAGCCCCAGCGCGTAGCCCACCGGCAAGCCCACGCCCCAATACGCAAACAACGTCAGCACCATGGTCACCCGAGTGTCCTGGTAACCACGTAGTGCGCCGGCGGCCGTGACCTGGATCGCGTCCGAGAACTGAAACAGCGCCGCAAACACAATCAGCATCGCCGCCACCTGGATCACCAGCGGGTCCTGGGTGTAGATGGTGGCAATCTGTTCGCGAAACAGCAGCATCAGGCTGCAGGACAGGCAGGCATACACCAGCGCGGTGCCCATTCCGACACCTGCGGCAAAGCGCGCCTCACGGGGTTCGCCACGGCCCAGGGCCTGGCCCACGCGCACGGTGACCGCCATGCTCAGGGAGTAGGGGATCATGAACACCAGTGAGCTGAAGTTCAGCGCGATCTGGTGTCCGGCCACCACCGTGGCACCGAGGCTGCCGATCAGCAGCGCGATCACCGCAAAAATGCTCGACTCGGCAAACACCGCGATCCCGATGGGCAAGCCAATGCTCAACACACGCTTGATCACCGACCATTGCGGCCAGTCAAAGCGCTTGAACAGCTCGCTGCTCTGATACACCGGTGCCCAGCGGGTCCAGGCGGCCAGGCCGAGCATCATCACCCACATCACGATCGCCGTGGCCCAGCCGCAACCGATGCCGCCCATGGCCGGCACGCCGAAGTGGCCGTAGATAAACACATAGTTCAGCGGAATATTCAGCGCCAGCCCGCACAGGCCCATGACCATGCTCGGCCGCGTTCGCCCCAGCCCGTCGCTGAAGCAGCGCAGCACGTAATACAACGCAATGGCCGGCATGCCCGAAGCGATGCCGTGCAGGTAGCCCATGCAGGGCTTGATCAACTCGGGATCGACCTTCATCAGGTGCAGGATCGGTTCGGCGCTGATCAGCAACAGCAGCGCGGTAATTCCCACCACCAGTGCCAGCCACATCGACTGGCGCACCAGCGGGCCGATTTCACCGTGGGTGCCGGCGCCAAAGCGCTGGGCGACTTTCGGCGTGGTGGCCAACAGGGTGCCGGTCATCAGCAGGTACACCGGGATCCAGATGGAGTTGCCCAGGGCGACCGCCGCCAGGTCTCGGGAGCTGACACGCCCGGCCATCACGGCATCGACGAACCCCATGGCGGTGGTCGCCAGTTGCCCGATCATGATCGGCAGCGCCAGGGCCAGCAGGTTGCGCACTTCAAGGCTGACGCGGGCGGGGCGAGAAAGGGCGGTGGTGGTTGTGGCAGTGTTCACGTACAGATGTCCGATAGGGGGAGCGCAGGACGGCGCATTCTACGCCTTGACGTGTTGGTCAGGAAAAAACCTGTGTTGTGGATTTGTAAACACATCCCCGCGCAAATGCAGCGTTTTGTGGCGAGGGCGCTTGCTGTGGTGAGGGAGCTTGCTGTGGCGAGGGAGCTTGCTCCCGCTGGGCTGCGCAGCAGCCCCATAACGGGCAACCGATGTGTACCTGAAAAAACACGGTGCTGCATTTGGGAGCGCTGCGCACTCCAGCGGGAGCAAGCTCCCTCGCCACAAGGAAAACCGCTGTACACTGCTGATCCGTGAAAGGAGCCTGCCATGCTGATTGTTGCCGACGAAAATATCCCGCTGCTCGATGCATTCTTTGAAGGATTCGGCGAGATTCGCCGGGTTCCGGGCCGGTCCATTGACCGCGCGACGATCGAGCAGGCCGATGTGCTGCTGGTGCGTTCAGTGACCAACGTCAACCGGGCGTTGCTCGAAGGCACGCCGGTGCGGTTTGTCGGCACCTGCACCATCGGCACTGATCACCTCGACCTCGATTACTTCCAGCGCGCCGGCATCCAGTGGTCCAGCGCCCCCGGCTGCAATGCCCGTGGCGTGGTCGACTATGTACTGGGCAGCCTGCTGACCCTGGCCGAGATCGAAGGCGCCGACCTGGCCCAGCGCACCTACGGTGTGGTGGGGGCCGGTGAAGTCGGCGGGCGTCTGGTCAAGGTGCTCAAGGCGTTGGGCTGGAACGTGCTGGTGTGCGACCCGCCCCGGCAGATCGCCGAGGACGGTGATTACGTCAGCCTGGAGCAGATCGTCGAGCAGTGCGATGTGATCAGTCTGCACACGCCGCTGAACAAATCCGGCAACGGCTCCACCTGGCACTTGTTCGACCGCGAGCGCCTCAACCAGCTGAAGCCCGGTGCCTGGCTGATCAACGCCAGCCGCGGCCCGGTGGTGGACAACGCCGCCCTCAAGGAGGTGCTGCTGGAGCGCGAAGACCTGCAGGCCGTGCTGGATGTGTGGGAAGGCGAGCCGCAGGTGGACGTCGACCTGGCCGACCTGTGTGTGCTGGCCACCCCGCATATCGCCGGCTACAGCCTGGACGGCAAGCAGCGCGGCACGGCGCAGATCTATCAGGCGTTTTGCCGGCATCTTGGTCAGGACCCGACGATTCAATTGAGCGACTTGCTGCCGGAGCCGTGGCTGGCCGAAGTCAGCCTCAATGCCAATACCGATCCGGCCTGGGCCCTGGCGACCCTGTGCCGCAGCGTGTACGACCCGCGCCGTGATGACGCGGATTTCCGCCGCAGCCTGGTAGGCACAGTGGATGAGCAGCGCAAGGCCTTCGACCTATTGCGCAAGCACTACCCCGAGCGGCGTGAGATTGACGGCTTGAAAGTGCGGATCAACGGCGAGTCTGCCGCCTTGTCGAGCATCGTGGCAGCATTGGGCGCACAGGCAATCTGAAGGCACAAAAAACCCGGCCATCAAGGCCGGGTTTAAGAGAGCGTGGGCGAATCAGCCTCGCTTGGCAGGCTTGACCAATTTCTGTTCCAGTTCGGCGCACGCGCTCTGGATCATTTCTTCGGTGATTTGCACTTCGCGGCCCTGAGCGTCGATATACGAGCAAGGCAATTGCTGCGGTTGGCGGATCACTTGAATTTTGGCGTTGCTGCTGTTTTGCAAGGACATGGCCCGTCTCCTCATCAGGTTGTGTACCTACTTTAAAACCCCCGCGTGACCGCGTTGTTACAACTCCTTGCGCGGCCCGCAGATCGAATGCCCAGTCCAGCAGAAACCGATACAAATTTCCAGCCGGTCCTTAGACCGATAGCCTCTAGGGCCTAGGTTCGGTGAGCATAATTAACCTGACTCATTGTGATTCGCTCAAGTTCCCCCCATGTAGCTATGCAGGTTCCCGTCTCCAACCTTCAGGTGAAACCCTCCATGCTCTCAGCCCGTCAACGCCGCGCGATTCGCCTGGCCAGTCGCTTCGTCGCTCCCTACCGCTGGCAGGCCCTGGGCGCCTTGTTGGCGCTGATCGTCACCGCCGGCATTACCTTGTCCATGGGCCAGGGTATTCGCCTGCTGGTGGACCAGGGGTTCATGACCCAGTCGCCGCACCTGCTCAACCAATCCATCGGTCTGTTCATGATCCTGGTGCTGGGCCTGGCGGTGGGCACCTTTGCGCGGTTTTACCTGGTGTCGTGGATCGGCGAGCGGGTGGTGGCGGACATCCGGCGGCAGGTGTTCAACCACTTGATCTACCTGCATCCGGGCTTCTACGAAAACAATCGCAGCTCGGAAATCCAGTCCCGGCTGACCACCGACACCACCTTGCTGCAATCGGTGATCGGCTCCTCGCTGTCGCTATTCCTGCGCAACGCCTTGATGGTGATCGGCGGGATCGTGCTGCTGTTTGTCACCAACCCCAAGCTCACCAGCATCGTCGTGATAGCGCTGCCACTGGTGCTGGCGCCGATCCTGATCTTCGGCCGCCGGGTGCGCAGCCTGTCGCGCCAGAGCCAGGATCGCATCGCCGATGTCGGCAGCTATGTGTCCGAGACCCTCGGCCAGATCAAGACCGTGCAGGCCTACAACCACCAGGTCCAGGACGAACAGCGCTTCGCGCTGACGGTGGAAGAGGCGTTCACCACCGCCCGCAAACGCATCGTGCAGCGCGCCTGGCTGATTACCCTGGTGATCATGCTGGTGCTGGGCGCCGTGGGCGTGATGCTCTGGGTCGGCGGCATGGACGTGATCGGCGGGCGCATTTCCGGTGGTGAGCTGGCGGCGTTCGTGTTCTACAGCCTGATCGTCGGCAGTGCCGTCGGTACCTTGAGTGAAGTGTTGGGCGAGTTGCAGCGCGCCGCCGGTGCGGCGGAGCGGATTGGCGAATTGCTGCAGTCGAGCAATGAGATCAAGGCGCCCGAAGCCAACGTGATCAAGTTGCCGGAGCGGGTCAGCGGCCGCCTGGAAATCCAGGATTTGCGCTTCTCCTATCCGTCGCGCCCGGATCGTTTTGCTATCGACGGCTTGAGCCTGAGCATCAATGCAGGCGAAACCCTGGCCCTGGTCGGTCCGTCCGGTGCGGGTAAATCGACGATGTTCGATCTGTTGCTGCGTTTCTACGATCCCCAGCAAGGCCGCATCCTGCTTGAAGGCCACCCGCTGACCGAGCTGGATCCGCTGGACCTGCGCCGCTGTTTCGCCCTGGTGTCCCAGAGCCCGGCGCTGTTTTTCGGCAGCGTTGAGGAGAACATCCGCTACGGCAATCCGACGGCCACCTTTGCCCAGGTCGAGGAGGCGGCGCGCATCGCCCACGCTCACGACTTCATTTTGCAAATGCCCGACGGCTACCAGACCCACCTGGGCGACGGCGGCATGGGCCTCTCCGGCGGCCAGCGCCAACGCCTGGCCATCGCCCGGGCCTTGTTGGTGGATGCACCGATCCTGCTGCTGGACGAAGCCACCAGCGCGCTGGACGCCCAGAGCGAACACCTGATCCAGCAGGCGCTGCCGCAGTTGATGGAAGGGCGCACCACCCTGGTCATAGCCCACCGGCTGGCCACCGTGAAGAATGCCGACCGGATTGCCGTGATGGACCAGGGCAAGCTGGTGGCGGTGGGGACGCATCAGCAACTGATCGCCAGCAATCCGCTGTATGCACGGCTGGCGGCGTTGCAGTTCAGTGATGGCACTGACGTTGATTGAGGCATTAAGGCTGTGGTGCGACCGTCCCTTAGGGCATTATGTTGGCTTTCGTTACAGACTTGGATGAGGATATGAGCCGTTATCAACCTCCGTTGACCCTGACTGCCAAGATGTTGAGTCTGGTTGCTGATATCAGTGAGCAGATTGGTCAGCTTTCAGCTGGCGACGACAACCGGCAGACTCCGCAATTGAGGCGTGGCAACCGGATTCGTACGATTCAGGCTTCGCTGGCCATCGAGAACAATACCCTGAGTGTCGAACAGGTGACCGCTGTGCTGGAAGGCAAGCGTGTGCTGGGCTTGCCCCGGGAGATTCAGGAAGTACGCAACGCTTTTTCCGCTTACGAGTCTATGCCGCAGTGGGCACCGGGCGAACGTGCGGACCTGCTGCGTGCCCATGAGTTATTGATGTATGGATTGATCGACGATGCGGGTCGGTTTCGTCAGGCGGGCGTAGGGATCTATCGGGGCGAACAGTTGGTGCACATGGCGCCGCCGGCGAGCCGTGTTACGCATTTGGTTGATGATTTGCTGAAGTGGCAGTCCGCCTCTGACTGGCATCCACTGATCGTCAGTTGCGTCTTTCACTACGAATTCGAGTTTATCCATCCTTTTGCCGATGGAAACGGGCGCATGGGCCGCTTATGGCAAACCCTGATTCTCAGTCAGTGGCGCCCGGTGCTGGCTTACTTGCCGGTAGAGGCGGTGATTCGCGAGCAGCAGGACGCTTATTACGCCGCATTGTCGGCGGCGGACCAGCAGGCAGAGGCAACTCCCTTTGTCGAGTTCATGCTGCAAGCCTTGAACCTTGCGCTGGCAGAAGCGGTGCAAAGCGAGTCCCCGGCAGTGCCATAAAAAAGCCCGCATCTTTCAATGCGGGCACTTTTCTTTCAGCTTCAAGCTTGTTGCTTGCAGCTGCACCCCTTACTGATCATCAAAATACCGCTCATGCCAATCCACCAGCGGCTGCGGTGCATTGAGCTTCTGCCCGTAGATCACCGAATAAGACAGCACGTTCTGCACATACTGGCGGGTTTCGTCGAACGGGATGCTTTCCACCCACACATCGAAACTCAGGTGATCGGCGCCGCGCAGCCATTGGCGTACACGGCCCGGGCCGGCGTTGTAGGCAGCGGTGGCGAGCACGCGGTTGCCGTTGAACTGGGCGTGGACCTGGCTCAGGTAGGCGGCGCCGAGCTGGATGTTCTTGTCCGGGTCGAGCACCTGCTGCTGCGAAGCCAGCGGGATGCTGAACTTTCGCGCAGTCTCCTTGGCGGTACCGGGCATCAGTTGCATCAGGCCGGTGGCGCCGACGCCGGAGCGCGCGTCGTCCATGAAGGCGCTTTCCTGGCGGGTGATCGCAAATACCCAGCTGGAATGCACGCCGCGGACCTTGGCTTCGCGCACCAGGGTGTCGCGGTGGGCCATCGGGAAGCGGATGTCCAGGTCGTCCCAGTACTGCGCCTGGCTGATGGTGCGGATCGCCGGGAAGTACCACTTCATGTCATAGGCCAGCTTGGCCTGGGCGACCATTTCGTCGCGGTTGAAATGCCGGCTGACGTGGTACCACTCGCGGCGGCCATCAACGATCTGGCCACGGGCGTAGAACTCCAGGGCGCGGCGCACGCCCGGTGTGTTGCGTACCTTGTTCATCAGCGCCTGGCTCATCACTAGTGGCTTGTTGTTCAGTTGGTACGGGGACTGGGAGCGATCCGCCGCCAGGAAGCCGTAAAAGTCGCGCTCCTTGGCCAGGCCCTTGTACATCACCAGGGCTTGCGGGTTCTTCGGCTCTGCCAGTTCCAGGCTGCGGGCCTGCCAGTAGCGCCAGCGGTTGGTGGTGGCCAAATCCTGGGGCAGCTTGCGGGTCAACTGGTAGGCGTCTTCCCAGCGGGCCAGGCGCAACAGCAGGCGCAGGCGCCATTCGGAAACGGTGTTGTCCCGCAGTTCCGGATCGTATTTGGTCATCACGTCGAGGGCGCGCGGGTCGTAGCGACGCGCCAGGGTCAGGCCGATTTCCCGGGCGATCGACACTTTTTCGTCACGAGAGAAGTGCATGCTGCTGGCATAACCGTCGAGCAGGGCCATGGCCTTGTCCGGGTCCTGGCGTGCCAGGCGGCGCAGGCCCAGGCCTACGGCATCGGACATGGCTTCGTTGGCCGGCAGGAAGCGCGATGGGTCGCCGAGCATGTCGGGCTTCTGCGCCACGTCCACCATCAGGCGGCCCTGGGCGCCGAGGGTCGGCAGGGTCTTCACCAGGCTGTTGGCCAACGGATAGTTGCGGGCTTCGGCGGCCAGCTTGGCGCGGTCCCATATCTTCTGTTCGGTCAGTTGGCCGTCGGCGGCCCACTGGCCAAAGGTGGCATCACAGGCCGCAGGCTGGGATTTACCGGTCAGCCACAGCTTCTCGGTGGTTTTATAACCTTCGGCTTTTTGGTTGTGGGTCAGCTGGAATTGGCCATGGAGGCAGTCCAGTTCGACGAAATTGAGTTTGGCGTCGTAGTACTTTTCAAAGGTTTGCCAGTCGCCACGGTCGGCCAGCCAGCGCAACCAGCGCAGTTTCATCCAGTTGGCCTGGGGCAGGTCGCCGTTCTTGGCGAGGAATTGTTCGATCTCCTCGTTGCTGGCGGTTTTCAGCCGCGCGGTCAGCTCGTCGTAGGCGAGGTACGGCGTCAACGGGTAGTCGGCCAGGGCCTGGCTGTATTGGAAATACGGGCCGCTGTCGCCTTTGGCGAGGGCTCGTTTGGCTTCATCGTAATATTGACGTTGGGTGGTGAGGTCCACGGCCTGGGCAGATTGAACGGCGGTGGCAGAAAGAAGCAGACAAGATAAAAAGCTGAAAAGGCGACTGCGCATGAGACGTCCGTGCAGAGGAATCTGGACTAGTGCCGACGTCGCCGACACTGATTGCCCCTAGCTTAGCCTTTTGCCCGCAACCGGTGAAAGCTTTGCCGGTCGCTTCGTTCAAGTTCATCTGAAATGTCCAACAGAACGTGTCAGCGGCGAAAATGCCGGCCGCCTCGAGCCCTAAGTCAGGTAGAATGCGCGCCCAGTTTTTGGAGAAGCGTATGACCCTGCTCAAATTCAGCGATGTGTCCCTTGCTTTCGGCGCTATGCCGTTGTTGGACAAGGTGTCCTGGCAGATCGCCCGTGGTGAGCGGGTGTGCATCATCGGCCGCAACGGCACCGGCAAGTCCAGCATGATGAAGCTGGTAAAAGGCGACCAGAAGCCCGATGACGGCTCTGTCTGGCGCGCCCCGGGCCTCAAGATTGGCGAATTGCCGCAAGAATTGCCGGTGGCCGACGGACGGACAGTGTTCGACGTGGTTGCCGAAGGCCTCGACGGCGTGGGCGCACTGCTCGCCGAATACCATCACCTGGCGCAGAACTGCGTCACCGAAGCCGACCTGGACAAGCTGATGCACGTCCAGCAAGACCTCGAAGCCCGCGACGGCTGGCGCTTGCAGCAATTGGTCGACAGCACCCTGAGTCGCCTGCAACTGCCCGCCGACAAGACCCTCGCCGAATTGTCCGGCGGCTGGCGTCGCCGCGTCCTGCTGGCCCAGGCCCTGGTTTCCGAACCGGATCTGTTGCTGCTCGACGAACCGACCAACCACCTGGACATCGGCGCAATCGCCTGGCTTGAAGAAGCCCTCAAGGATTTCCAGGGCGCCGTGCTGTTCATCACGCACGACCGTTCCTTCCTGCAGAACCTGGCAACCCGCATCCTCGAACTGGACCGTGGTGGCCTGATCGACTGGAACGGCGACTACGCCAGTTTCCTGGTGCACAAGGAAGCCGCGCTGTCTGCGGAAGAAACCGCCAATGCCCTGTTCGATAAGAAGCTGGCCCAGGAAGAAGTCTGGATCCGCCAGGGCATCAAGGCCCGCCGCACCCGTAACGAAGGCCGCGTACGTGCCCTGAAAGCCCTGCGTGTCGAGCGCAGCGAGCGCCGTGAACGCACCGGCAAGGCCAATATCCAGCTGGACACCGCCGACAAGTCGGGCAAGCAAGTGATGGTCCTGGAAAACGTCAGCTTCCATCACCCGGACGGCCCGTTCCTGATCAAGGACTTCTCCATGGTCCTGCAGCGCGGCGACCGTATCGGCCTGCTCGGCGCCAACGGTACCGGCAAGACCACCTTGCTCAAGCTGATGCTCAACGGCCTGCAACCCACCAGCGGTACCGTGGAAGAGGGCACGCGCATCGACGTGGCCTACTTCGACCAGTTGCGCCACCAGTTGGACCTGGAAAAAACCGTGATCGACAACGTCGCCGAAGGTCGCGACTTTATCGACATCGACGGCCAGAGCCGCCACGTGCTGAGCTACCTGGGCGACTTCCTGTTCAGCCCGCAGCGTGCACGTACGCCGGTCAAGGCCTTGTCCGGTGGTGAGCGTGCGCGCCTGCTGCTGGCCAAGTTGTTCAGCAAGCCAGCCAACCTGCTGGTACTCGACGAACCGACCAACGACCTCGACGTGGAAACCCTGGAACTGCTGGAAGAGGTCCTGCTGACCTTCAACGGCACCGTGCTGATGGTCAGTCACGACCGGGCATTCCTCGATAACGTGGTCACCAGCACCCTGGTCTTCGAAGGCGAAGGCAAGGTGCGTGAATACGTCGGTGGTTATCAGGACTGGCTGCGCCAGGGCGGCTCGCCGCGCCTGCTGGGCGTGACCGAGAGCAAGTCCGGCAAGGCTGACTTGACCTCGGCCGTGGTTGCTCCAGTGGCTGCTGCTCCGGCACCAGCCCAGGAAGCACCTGCTGCGAAGAAGAAGCTCAGCTACAAGCTGCAACGTGAGCTGGAAGCACTGCCGGGTGATATCGACGCCAAGGAACAGCAGATTGCTGCCGTTGAAGCTGAAATGGCTGACGCGGGTTTCTACCTGCGTCCGGCTGCAGAAACCGCCAAGGTGATTGCATCCCTCGAGCAGCTTAACAGCGAGCTTGAAGCCCTGGTTGAACGCTGGGCCGAGCTGGATGCCTGAGTGAATCAAGCGCAATAAAAAACCCGGCGCTCATTTGTATGAGCGCCGGGTTTTTTGTATGAAACGCGGTTCAGATGTGGGAGCGGGCTTGCTCGCGAATGCGGTGTGTCAGTCCATATATTTGTCGACTGATCCACCGCTTTCGCGAGCAAGCCCGCTCCCACACAAGACCGCTCCCACATTGGATTGCCGTTGGTCTTACGAGCTCTTGACCAGTTTCACGGCCAGCACATCGCAAGGTGCGCCGTGCAGCACGTCATTGGCGGTTGAGCCCAGCAGCAAGGCCAGGCCGTGACGGCCGTGGCTGCCGACCACGATCAGGTCGCAACCTTGCTCCTTGGCCAGGTGGTGGATTTCCTGGCGCGGCTGGCCGTAGGTCAGGTGGCTCTGGTCTTTTTTCAGGGCAGGGTATTTGTTGATCAGCCGGTCAAGGCGTTCCTTGGCCTGGTCGAACTGCTGCTGTTGCAGTTGGGAAAGGTCCATCGGCACATCGCCGCCAAAGGCCATGGCCATCGGTTCGACGATATGCACCAGGGACAGCTTCACCGAGTCGCCTGCAAGGCCTACGGCCCGCTTGATCACGGGGTCGCATTCTTCGGTCAGGTCCACGGCGACCAGAATATGTTCGTAGGGCATGAGGAGTCCTCCAAGGGAAAGCGATAAGTTCAGTATGGCTGGTTTCAAGCGGATGGGGTTGCGTCAGGTCAAATCCGCTCATCAAGAAATTCGGGAGTACACATATGACGGTCTGGATAGTGGTGTCAATCCTTGCGCTGGTTTTAAGCCCCCTGGCGTGGCTGCGTCCTTCGCGCCATTCGAGCGGGCGCATGGCTTTGCGCATGGAGGCGCGGCGCATTGGCCTGGCCATGCAACTGACGCCCCAGGAATGGCCGCACTGGCTCAAGCACGAGCCGCCAAGCCCGTGTGCCCAGTATCACCGGCCACGGCGTGGCACCACGCGGGTGACCTGGAGTTACTGGCAGTTGGAGCCGGGGGTTTGGGTCAATCAGTGGCAGGAAACCTGCGTCGATGAAAAGTTGTTGCCACATTTTGCGACGCTGCCGGCGAACGTCTACAAAGTCGAAGCCGACAAGCAAATGATCACCCTGTACTGGGGCGAGAAGGGCGAGTTGAGCGTGTTGCAGGACATTGACGCGGTGCTCAAGGCGCTGGCCTGAGATTCCTGCGGGCATTAAAAAGCCCGAAAGCATCATCGGGCTGGAGTTGGCCAGGCAGGCCGGTAATTCGTTTTACGTGCCGCTAGCCTAGCCGCATATTCGGTTCTGTACAGCCCTTTAAATCAAAATTCACATTATTGATTTCGCGAATGATTAAACATCGGCGGGGCGATGCCGGCTGCCCCAGGTTCTGAAATGACTGAAAAGTCGCGTTTTTGCGGCCCTTTCGAGCGATTGACAATTCGTCGGATTTGGCTGAAGGTGACGTACCCAAATCAAACGGGCGTATGAATTGAGCGTTTGTCTTTCAGACCGTTCGTACAGAATCCCGACTATCGCGTTGGCGGGTGTGCCTGGCAACTTGGCGTTAGCATCGACGGTAACGTCAGTGCCTACGCTGAATCCTGCGTCCGACGTGTACTGTTCAGCTTCCATATCGTGGAGATCAGTTGATGATTTACGAAGGTAAAGCCATCACGGTTAAGGCTCTTGAAAGTGGCATCGTCGAATTGAAATTCGACCTCAAGGGTGAGTCCGTCAACAAGTTCAACCGTCTAACCCTGAATGAATTGCGTCAGGCCGTAGACACCATCAAAGCAGATGCTTCGGTCAAGGGCGTGATCGTCTCCAGCGGCAAGGACGTGTTCATCGTCGGCGCTGACATCACCGAATTCGTCGACAACTTCAAGCTGCCCGATGCCGAGCTTGTGGCTGGCAACCTCGAAGCCAACAAGATTTTCAGCGATTTCGAAGACCTCAACGTGCCGACCGTTGCCGCGATCAATGGCATCGCCCTGGGCGGCGGTCTGGAAATGTGCCTGGCCGCCGACTTCCGCGTGATGTCGGCCACCGCGAAAATCGGCCTGCCGGAAGTCAAGCTGGGCATCTACCCAGGCTTCGGCGGTACCGTGCGCCTGCCGCGCATCATCGGTGCCGACAATGCCATCGAGTGGATTGCCGCCGGCAAGGAAAACCGTGCTGAAGACGCGCTGAAAGTCGGCGCCGTGGATGCTGTGGTGGCTCCCGACAAGCTTGCAGAAGCCGCGCTGAACCTGATCAAGGGCGCCATCAGCGGCGAATTTGACTACAAGGCCAAGCGTCAGCCAAAGCTGGAAAAACTCAAGCTCAACGCCATCGAACAGATGATGTCGTTCGAAACCGCCAAGGGTTTCGTGGCTGGCCAGGCCGGCCCGAACTACCCGGCGCCGGTTGAAGCGATCAAGACCATCCAGAAGGCCGCGAACTTCGGTCGCGACAAAGCCCTGGAAGTCGAAGCCGCTGGTTTCGTCAAACTGGCCAAGACCTCTGCCGCGCAGAGCTTGATCGGTCTGTTCCTGAACGATCAGGAACTGAAGAAAAAGGCCAAGGCCTACGACGAAATCGCTCGCGACGTGAAACAGGCTGCCGTACTCGGCGCCGGTATCATGGGCGGCGGTATCGCCTATCAGTCGGCGTCCAAAGGCACGCCGATCCTGATGAAAGACATCAACGAGCACGGCATCGAGCAGGGTCTGGCAGAAGCCGCGAAGCTGCTAGTAGGCCGCGTTGATAAAGGCCGCATGACTGCAGCGAAAATGGCTGAAGTGCTTAACGGCATTCGTCCGACCCTGTCCTACGGTGATTTCGGCCACGTCGACCTGGTGGTCGAAGCGGTTGTCGAGAACCCGAAGGTCAAGCAGGCGGTACTGGCTGAAGTTGAAGCCCAGGTGAAAGAAGACACGATCCTGGCGTCCAACACCTCGACCATTTCCATCACCTTGCTGGCCAAGGCCCTCAAGCGTCCGGAAAACTTCGTCGGCATGCACTTCTTCAACCCGGTGCACATGATGCCGCTGGTGGAAGTGATCCGTGGCGAGAAGTCCAGCGAGCTGGCCGTTGCCACCACCGTTGCCTACGCCAAGAAAATGGGCAAGAACCCGATCGTCGTCAATGACTGCCCGGGCTTCCTGGTCAACCGCGTACTGTTTCCGTACTTCGGCGGTTTCGCCAAGCTGGTCAGCGCCGGTGTGGACTTCGTGCGCATCGACAAGGTCATGGAAAAATTCGGCTGGCCAATGGGCCCGGCGTACCTGATGGACGTGGTCGGCATCGACACCGGCCACCACGGTCGCGACGTAATGGCTGAAGGCTTCCCGGACCGCATGAAAGACGACCGCCGCTCGGCGATCGACGCGCTCTACGAAGCCAAGCGCCTGGGCCAGAAAAATGGCAAGGGCTTCTACGCCTACGAGACCGACAAGAAGGGCAAGCAGAAGAAAGTGGCCGACCCATCGGTTCACGAAGTACTCGCGCCGGTCATCTACGAACAGCGTGAAGTGTCCGACGAGGACATCGTCAACTGGATGATGATCGCCCTGTGCCTGGAAACCGTGCGTTGCCTGGAAGACGGCATCGTTGAAACCGCAGCCGAGGCCGACATGGGCCTGGTCTACGGTATTGGTTTCCCTCCATTCCGTGGTGGTGCGCTGCGTTACATCGATTCCATCGGTGTGGCCGAGTTCGTTGCCCTGGCTGATCAATACGCTGATCTGGGCCCGCTGTACCACCCGACTGCGAAGCTGCGCGAGATGGCCAAGAACGGCCAGAGCTTCTTCGGTTAAGTGCCCAGACGACTAGAGCGAGAATATTTATGAGCTTGAATCCAAGAGACGTCGTGATTGTCGACTTCGGTCGTACTCCGATGGGCCGCTCCAAGGGCGGCATGCACCGCAACACCCGTGCCGAAGACATGTCGGCGCACCTGATCAGCAAATTGCTGGAACGCAACGTCAAGGTCGATCCGAACGAAGTCGAAGACGTGATCTGGGGCTGCGTCAACCAGACCCTGGAGCAGGGCTGGAACATCGCCCGCATGGCTTCCCTGATGACGCAGATCCCGCACACCGCTGCCGGCCAGACCGTCAGCCGGCTGTGTGGCTCGTCCATGAGCGCGCTGCACACCGCTGCCCAAGCGATCATGACCGGTAACGGTGATGTGTTCGTGGTCGGCGGCGTGGAGCACATGGGCCACGTCAGCATGATGCACGGTGTGGATCCGAACCCGCACATGTCCCTGTACGCGGCGAAAGCCTCGGGCATGATGGGCCTCACCGCTGAAATGCTCGGCAAAATGCACGGCATTACCCGCGAAGCCCAGGATGCATTCGGCCTGCGTTCCCACCAGTTGGCCCACAAGGCAACCGTGGAAGGCAAGTTCAAGGATGAAATCATCCCGATGAACGGCTACGACGAGAACGGTTTCCTGAAACTGTTCGACTACGACGAAACCATTCGTCCGGACACCACCCTGGAAAGCCTGGCGGCCCTGAAGCCGGCCTTCAATCCAAAGGGCGGCACCGTGACAGCCGGTACTTCGTCGCAGATCACTGACGGTGCTTCGTGCATGATCGTGATGTCGGCCCAGCGTGCCCAGGACCTGGGTATCCAGCCGATGGCCGTGATTCGTTCGATGGCAGTCGCAGGTGTGGACCCGGCAATCATGGGCTATGGTCCAGTACCGGCCACACAAAAAGCATTGAAGCGCGCAGGCCTGACTATCTCCGACATCGACTTCTTCGAGCTCAACGAAGCTTTCGCCGCACAGGCCCTGCCAGTGCTGAAAGATTTGAAAGTGCTCGACAAGATGAACGAGAAGGTTAACCTGCACGGCGGCGCGATTGCCTTGGGTCACCCGTTTGGGTGTTCCGGCGCTCGTATCTCCGGCACGTTGCTTAACGTGATGAAGCAAAATGGCGGCAACCTTGGGGTTGCAACCATGTGCATTGGCCTCGGCCAAGGCATCTCCACCGTCTTCGAACGTATCTAAACGTTTCGTTGACGGAAGCCGGGGCCCAGTGCCCCGGTTTTTGTTTTTTGGAATTTTTTATATTTTTTTTTAACAAATTTTGTAAGAGGGCCAGAGCATGAAAGTCGAACCAGGGCTCTACCAGCATTATAAAGGTCCGCAGTACCGCGTTTTTAATGTGGCGCGGCATTCCGAGACCGAAGAGGAAGTGGTGTTCTACCAAGCACTGTATGGCGATTACGGCTTTTGGGTGCGTCCCTTGAGCATGTTCCTTGAGACCGTCGAAGTTGACGGCGAACAGGTCCCGCGCTTTGCTTTGATGCAGGCCGAAGCCAGCCTTTTTTCCGCGCAATAAAGGCAGGCCGCGCAGAATGCTGCGCTTGACCTCACCTTGTTGCCACTATATATAGCGTTGCCGCGTCAGGCGCCAACCGCCTTTCACTTCTCGAATTCAGGAATTTTCCGATCCATGGGCAAATCGCTGGTCATTGTGGAATCCCCGGCTAAGGCCAAGACCATCAACAAGTACTTGGGTAACGAGTACGTGGTGAAGTCGAGTATCGGCCATATCCGAGACCTGCCCACCAGCGGTTCGGCTAGCGCCAGCAAGGAGCCTGCCGCCAAGCGCGGCAAGGCGGCTGCGGGCGAAGGTCCGGTGCTCACGCCTAAAGAGAAAGCGCGCAAGCAGCTGGTCTCGCGCATGGGTGTCGATCCCGATCATGGCTGGAAAGCCAAGTACGAGATCCTCCCGGGCAAGGAAAAGGTCATCGAAGAGCTGCGCCGGCTCGCCAAGGATGCTGACACCATCTATCTCGCAACCGACTTGGACCGCGAAGGGGAGGCTATTGCCTGGCACCTGCGGGAAGCCATCGGGGGTGACGACAGCCGCTACAAGCGCGTGGTGTTCAACGAAATTACCAAGAAGGCGATCCAGGAAGCCTTCTCCAAGCCGGGCGAACTGGACATTGACCGCGTCAATGCCCAACAGGCGCGTCGCTTCCTCGACCGTGTCGTGGGTTACATGGTCTCGCCGCTGCTGTGGGCGAAAATCGCCCGTGGCCTGTCCGCCGGCCGTGTGCAATCGGTTGCGGTAAAGCTGGTGGTGGAGCGTGAACGCGAGATTCGTGCGTTCAACCCCGAAGAATACTGGGAAGTGCACGCTGACCTGGGCACTGCCAAGGGCAACAACGTACGCTTTGAAGTGGCCCGCGAGAAAGGCGAGGCCTTCAAGCCGCTCAACGAAGCCCAGGCCATGGCCGCGCTGGAGAAGCTCAAGGCTTCCAGCTACAGCATCGTCAAGCGTGAAGACAAGCCCACCAGCAGCAAGCCGTCGGCGCCGTTCATCACCTCCACCCTGCAACAGGCCGCGAGCAACCGCCTGGGCTTCGGGGTGAAGAAGACCATGATGATGGCCCAGCGCCTGTATGAAGCGGGCTACATCACGTATATGCGTACCGACTCCACCAACCTGTCGCAAGACGCGGTGGCGATGGCGCGTACTTATATTGAAAGCGAATTCGGCAAGAAGTACCTGCCGGAGAAGCCGAACGTCTATAGCAGCAAGGAAGGCGCACAAGAGGCTCACGAAGCGATTCGTCCCTCCGACGCCAATACCGAGCCAAGCAAGCTGAGCGGCATGGAGCGCGACGCTGAGCGCCTCTACGAGCTGATCTGGCGCCAGTTCCTGGCGTGCCAGATGCTGCCGGCGCAATACCTGTCGACGACTGTCAGCGTGGGTGCTGGTGACTTCGAGCTGCGTGCCAAGGGCCGTATCCTCAAGTTCGACGGTTACACCCGCGTGATGCCGCAAATCGCCAAGCCGGGCGACGACGATGTACTGCCGGACATGGCGCAGGGCGATGTGTTGAAGCTGATCAAGCTCGACCCGTCCCAGCACTTCACCAAGCCGCCGGCGCGTTACTCGGAAGCGAGCCTGGTCAAGGAGATGGAAAAACGCGGTATCGGTCGTCCTTCGACCTATGCGGCGATCATCTCCACCATCCAGGACCGCGGCTACGTGGCCTTGCACAACCGTCGTTTCTACTCGGAAAAGATGGGTGACATCGTCACCGAGCGCCTGTCCGAGAGTTTCTCCAACCTGATGGACTACGGCTTCACCGCCGGCATGGAAGAGAACCTCGATGACGTGGCCCAGGGCGAACGCGACTGGAAAAACGTGCTCGACGAGTTCTACGGCGACTTCAAGAAGAAACTTGAAGTGGCTGAAAGCGCCGAGAACGGCATGCGGGCCAACCAGCCGGTGATGACGGACATTCCGTGCCTCACTTGCGGCCGCCCGATGCAGATTCGTACCGCCTCCACCGGTGTATTCCTCGGTTGCTCGGGTTACAGCCTGCCGCCGAAAGAGCGCTGCAAGGCCACCGTCAACCTGGTGCCGGGCGATGAAATCGCGGCCGATGACGAGGGTGAATCCGAGTCTCTGGTATTGCGTGGCAAGCACCGTTGCCCGATCTGCAGCACGGCAATGGATGCCTACCTGCTGGACGAGAAGCACAAGCTGCACATCTGCGGTAACAACCCGGATTGCAACGGCTACGAGATCGAAGAAGGCACTTACCGCATCAAGGGCTACGAAGGCCCGAGCCTGGAATGCGACAAGTGCGGCAGCGAGATGCAGCTCAAGACCGGCCGTTTCGGCAAGTTCTTCGGTTGCACCAACCCGACGTGCAAGAACACCCGCAAACTGCTGAAAAGCGGTGACGCGGCGCCGCCGAAGATGGACCCGGTGAAGATGCCTGAGCTCAAGTGCGAGAAGGTCAACGACACCTACATCCTGCGTGATGGTGCTTCGGGGCTGTTCCTGGCTGCCAGCCAGTTCCCGAAAAACCGTGAGACCCGTGCACCGCTGGTGATGGAGATCGTGCCCCACAAGGACGAGATCGATCCGAAGTACCACTTCCTCTGCGAAGCGCCGAAGAAGGACCCGGACGGTCGTCCGTCCGTAATCCGCTACAGCCGCAAGACCAAGGAGCAGTACGTGCAGACCGAGGTTGAAGGCAAGCCTACCGGCTGGAAAGCGTTCTACGACGGTGGCAAGTGGAAGGTCGAGGACAAGCGCCAGGGCGCTTGATACGATCAGCTACATGCACAAAGGCCGCCTTGATAGGCGGCCTTTTTTTTGCGCTTGCAGTGGCCTTGGCTGATCCGTGACACTGTTCAGCCAGCATCACGCCTTATTCGTTGTGGAGACTGCCTTCATGGCCAACGAACTCTATACCCGTACCAACCAGAAAATTTACTTCGCGGGTTTGTCCCTGGAAGCCCTTGGCCGTGCCGAGGAAGGAAAGGAGATGAACGCTATCGCGCTGGTACAGGCCGGGCGTGAAGCCGCGCTGTTCCACCTCTATGGCGCCTTGCTTGGCTTATGCCATGAGATCGCCGGGTTCTACCGTCTGCCGCAGGCCGGCTCGCCGCGTGCGGAAATGATTATCCACCGGGATGTGCTGGAGTCCATGGCCATCCCGGAGTTGGCCGAACTGGTGGAGATGGCGCAAAGCCCGGACAGTTGGCTGGCGCGCTTGCTGGTAGCCCACGCGGAGATGTTCCAACCGCCACGGGTGAAGCACACGCCCAAAGGCGATGTGACCCAGCCGCTGATCGTGGCCGTAAGCCTGGACGAAGAAGGACCCGAGCCGTTGAGCCGGGAAGAGCTGGAAAGCTGGCGGCAGGAGCTGAAGAAGTTGGCCATTCGGTTTCGGGATGGATTGAACGAGTGCTGAAGGCTTCTCGCTGACAACTACCGCTCTTGTGGCGAGGGAGCTTGCTCCCGCTGGGTTGCAAAGCAGCCCCAAGGCTTTTCAGGCCTGGCAGTGTCAGCTGTCGGAGGGCCGCGGCTCAGCCCAATGCGGGCAAGCCCGCTCGCCACAAGACTGATATAATGCCGGCCTTTCGTGGAGAACAGACTTTTATGCCAACGTCCTTTCTGGAAATTGTTGAGTTGCCCGACGGCCGAATCGAGCTGCGCCGGGCTGAGGACGAGGGTTCTCTGGTGATCTTGGATTTTTCCGAGGACGCAAAAGCGTTCCTACAGGGCCAGCACGTGGAAGTGGCAAAAGCCATGTTGAGCGTAGGTGTGCAGATGGCGGGGCGCCTGGCTGAAGGCGAACCGGAAAAGGAAGACGGCCCGCGGATTCTTCACTGAGTCCGTCTGTCGACTTTTTTACAGGCTTCAATTGTGCAGATCGGCTTCTCAATTCTGAAGAAGCCTCGCGTCATGGCGGATCCTGACAGCTGTCAGTTACCCGCGTATCGTTTTATCCCAACCGAATGTTCAAGCTTTGCGCATCACCTGTGCGGGCGGCGCTGATCAGTTGCTGCCTGGCCGCTGTGGTCAGCGGGTTCAGCCAGCTGACCACCGTATGGCTACGGCCCAGGCGCAAGGCTTCGCAGGTCAACTGCTGGGCGCTTTGAGCACCACGGGGTTGCAGCAACAGGATGCGTTCGCGGTTCAGGCCGGCATCCCGCAACCAGGCCTGGGTCAGGCTGGATGGCGGGGCGATCAGCGTCAACCAGCGGGCGTCCTGTTCCTCGCTCAGTTCGCGAAGGATCGGCGCCAACAGGCTCAGGCAGTTCCCGGCAGCACCGCGCAACGACAGTTCACTGAACGCCTCGGGTTCGGCGCTCCAGGGCGCTTCGACCACTTCCTTGAGGATGGGCGCAAGGGGCTGGGCCATAAAGGCCTCAAACAGCGACAGTTGAGTGTGTTGTGGGGTCTGTAGGAACTGCATGATGCCTCCGTTAGCGGCGAATAACGCCGACGCTCAAGCCTTCAATCACCAGGTCCTGATCCTTCAGGTTCACTTCAATCGGCGCGAATTCGGGGTTCTCGGCCAGGAGCCAGACCTTGCTGCCTTCGCGCTTGAAGCGTTTGACCGTCACTTCATCGCCGATACGGGCGACGACGATCTGGCCATTGCGGGCTTCACGTGTGGTGTGGACGGCCAGCAGGTCGCCGTCGAAAATGCCCACGTCCTTCATGCTCATGCCATGGACCCGCAACAGGTAGTCGGCGCGGGGATGGAAGAAGGTCGGGTTGATGTTGCAGGATTCCTCGACGTGCTGTTGCGCCAGGATCGGCGCACCGGCTGCGACGCGGCCGATGATCGGCAGTGTCGACTCGTCGGCCTTGGCTTCGAAGCCAGGGATACGAATACCGCGTGAAGCACCCGGGGTCATCTCGATCGCGCCTTTGCGGGCGAGGGCCTTGAGGTGTTCTTCAGCGGCGTTGGGTGACTTGAATCCCAGTTCCAGCGCAATTTCCGCCCGGGTCGGCGGGTAGCCGTTGTCATCGAGGCAGCGCTTGATAAAAGCCAGAATCTCAGCTTGGCGTGGCGTCAGTTTTAGCATGTTGATCGCTCTGTCTTTTTATACAGTGACTGGGATTATATACAGTGGACTGCGCTTGGCAATCACCGTTTTCAGTCACTCCGCTGGACGGTCATTTATCACCTGTCCTACACACTGGAGACAGCGCTGCCTACAGACCTTGGCGAATGTGATTAAATGGCCATGAAATAGCTGACCGGCCAGCCGCAAACCGACCTGCAGGCTTGACAAGACATAGCTTGAAACGTATGTTTCAAACAAGTGTTTGTCAGGCGGAGTAGCCATGGCCCAGTCGGAAACCGTTGAACGCATTCTCGATGCTGCCGAGCAGTTGTTCGCGGAAAAAGGATTTGCTGAAACTTCATTGCGGCTGATTACCAGCAAGGCCGGGGTCAACCTGGCGGCAGTGAACTACCATTTCGGCTCCAAGAAGGCGCTGATCCAGGCCGTGTTCTCACGTTTCCTGGGGCCTTTCTGCATCAGCCTCGACCGTGAGCTGGAGCGTCGCCAGGCCAAGCCTGAAAACAAGCCAAGCCTGGAAGACCTGCTGGAGATCCTCGTCGAACAAGCCCTGGTGGTTCAGCCACGCAGCGGCAACGACCTGTCGATCTTCATGCGCCTGTTGGGCCTGGCGTTCAGCCAGAGCCAGGGCCACCTGCGCCGCTACCTTGAAGACATGTACGGCAAGGTGTTCCGCCGCTATATGTTGCTGGTCAACGAAGCCGCCCCGCGTATCCCGCCAATCGAACTGTTCTGGCGCGTGCACTTCATGCTCGGTGCCGCGGCATTCAGCATGTCCGGGATCAAGGCACTGCGTGCGATTGCCGAGACCGACTTCGGCGTCAACACCTCCATCGAGCAGGTCATGCGCCTGATGGTGCCGTTTCTCGCCGCCGGCATGCGTGCCGAAACCGGCGTCACCGACCAGGCCATGGCCGCCGCCCAATTGCGCCCGCGCAGCAAGTCAGTACCGGTCCCGGCCAAGGTTTAACCCCTCCCGGGTGTGCGCGGCCGCTTGCATCCGCTAAGCTAGCCGCCCATGCCGATTTCAGCTATTTATCCACAGCCCGTTGCGCTCGCTGAGCGTCCGTCTCCAGATTCAATCCTGGCGATGCGATCTCGCGGGGGCTTCGGGCTGCGTGCGTTATTTAAGGAAGCTATATGACCCAAGCCCTGCAAGGCTCTTTGATGGTGGACGTTGCCGGCACCTGGCTGACGGCTGAGGATCGCCACTTGTTGCGTCAGCCCGAGGTGGGCGGCCTGATCATTTTTGCACGCAATATCGAGCATCCTCGGCAGGTGCGTGAATTGAGCGCGGCGATTCGCGCCGTGCGCCCGGACCTGTTGCTGGCGGTCGATCAGGAAGGCGGCCGAGTGCAACGCTTGCGTCAGGGGTTTGTGCGTCTGCCGGCGATGCGTGCCTTGGCCGACAACCCGAATGCGGAGCAACTGGCCGAGCAGTGCGGTTGGATCATGGCAACCGAAGTGCTGGCGGTTGGCCTGGACCTGAGCTTCGCCCCGGTGCTGGACCTCGATTACCAACGCAGCGCCGTCGTGGGCACTCGCGCCTTCGAAGGCGATCCCGAGCGCGCCGCCGTGCTCGCGGGCGCCTTCATCCGTGGTATGAACAGCGCCGGTATGGCGGCCACCGGCAAGCACTTCCCCGGCCACGGCTGGGCCGAAGCCGATTCCCACGTCGCCATTCCCAACGACGAGCGCAGCCTGGAACAGATTCGCGCCAATGACCTGGTGCCTTTCGCGCGCCTGAGCAAGCAACTGGCAGCCGTCATGCCGGCCCATGTGATTTATCCACAAGTGGACGCGCAACCGGCCGGCTTCTCCCGGCGCTGGTTGCAGGACATCCTGCGTGGCGAGTTGCAGTTCGACGGGGTGATCTTCAGTGACGACCTGTCGATGGCGGGGGCTCATGTGGTCGGTGATGCTGCCAGTCGTATTGAGGCGGCGTTGACTGCCGGTTGCGACATGGGCCTGGTGTGCAACGACCGCGCCGCCGCCGAGCTGGCCCTGAGTGCTGCCCAGCGCATGAAGGTCACGCCGTCGGCGCGTATCGCGCGGATGCGTGGCCAGGCGGTGGAGTCGACCGAGTACAAGCAGGATCCGCGTTGGTTGGCGGCGTTGGGTGCGCTGCGGGATGCTCAGTTGATCGACTGACAACTGCGGTGCGCCCTTCGCGAGCAAGCCCGCTCCCACATCCGACCGCATTCCTCCAGGGTATATGCGGTCAAATGTGGGAGCGGGCTTGCTCGCGAAGGCGATCTAACAGTCAGCGCTTCTCTTGCTTGTGAGGCAACGGCGCAAACAACGCCTCGATATCCTCATTCCCCAACTTCCAATCCCCCGTCGTCCGCCCATCCAGAACGCCCGCCGCCAGATCAGACTTTTCCTGCTGCAAATGCTGGATTTTCTCTTCCACGGTGCCCCGGGCAATCATCTTGTACACAAATACCGGCTTCTCCTGGCCGATGCGATACGCACGGTCGGTGGCCTGGTTCTCCGTGGCCGGGTTCCACCACGGGTCGTAGTGAATCACCGTGTCGGCTTCCGTCAGGTTAAGTCCGACGCCGCCTGCCTTCAGGCTGATCAGGAAGATCTGCAGCTTGCCGCTCTGGAAGTCTTTCACCGGCGTGCGCCGATCCCGCGTCTGACCGGTAAGAAGCGCATAAGCCACGCCGCGCTTCTTCAACTCGGCCTCGATCAGGCTCAGCATCGAAGTGAACTGGGAAAACAGCAGAATCCTGCGGCCTTCGGCAAACAGCTCTTCGAGCATCTCCATCAAGCTGTCGAGTTTGCCCGAGCTACTACCCTTTGCCGGCAGGGTTGCATCATTGACCAAGCGTAAATCACAGCACACCTGGCGCAACTTGAGCAGCGCCTCCAGGATGATGATCTGGCTGCGCGCCACACCCTTGCGGGTAATCTCGTCGCGGACTTTCTTGTCCATCGCCAGGCGCATGGTTTCGTACACGTCGCGTTGGGCTTCGTTGAGGTCGACCCAGTGGATGATCTCGGTCTTGGGCGGCAGCTCGGTCGCCACCTGCTCCTTGGTGCGACGCAGCAGGAACGGCTTGATCCGACCATTAAGGTGCTGCAATCGCACATCGCTGCCGCGCTTTTCGATCGGTACGCGGTAATCGCGGTTGAAGCTCTTCACGTCCCCCAGCCAACCCGGCAGCAGGAAGTGGAACAGCGACCACAGCTCGCCCAAGTGGTTTTCCAGCGGTGTACCGCTGAGGCACAGGCGCTGGCGGGCGTTCAGCTCGCGGGCCGCCTGGGCGGCCTTGCTGTTGGGGTTCTTGATGTACTGCGCTTCGTCAAGGATCAGCACGTGCAAGGGCAGGGCGGCCAGTTGCTCGATGTCCTTGGGCAGCAGGGCGTAGGTGGTCAGCAGCAGGTCGTAGTCCTGCAACTGAGGGAAATGTTTCTTGCGCCCCGCGCCGTACAACGCCATGACTTTGAGCTGCGGCGTGAAGTGCGCCGCTTCGTCGAGCCAGTTCGGGATCAGGCTGGTGGGCATCACCACCATGCACGGGCGGTCCAGGCGTCCGGCGATTTTCTCGCTGAGAATATGCGCCAGGGTTTGCAGGGTTTTGCCCAGGCCCATGTCATCCGCGAGAATCCCGCCGACGTCGAGTTGGCGCAGCGACTGCATCCAGCTCAGGCCTTCCAGTTGATAAGGGCGCAACGTTGCGTTCAAGCCTTCCGGCGCTTCGCAGCTGAAATCCTTGATGTCCCGCAGGCGCTGGGCGAAGTTGCGGATCTTTTCGCCGCCTTCCCATTGCAGCGGCAGGTCTTCCAGCGGGTTCAGGCGAATCGCGTCGGCCTTGGCCAGGCGCAGCGCGGTGGTGCCGGGCTCTTGCAGGTAGAACTCGCCCAGGGTTGCCAGCACCGGTTTCAGCCGGCCATAAGGCAGCGCCACTTGCAGCGGGCCGTGGCCGTTGGGCAGGCCGGGAATGTTCACCAGGATCAGTTCGTCATCACGGCGCCGGGCGAGTTTTTCCGGGTTGAGGATCTCGGTGTGGGAGCGCATCAGGTTCAACAGGATCGGCAGAAGACTCAGGCGTTCGCCGTTGACGATGATCCCCAGCTCCAGGTCGAACCAGTCGCGCTCCGGCATCTCGTCGACGCTGGCGTACCAGTCGTCGACGGCGCTCAGGTCAAAACCGAAATCTTCGTCGATCTGTAGTTCCCAACCCTGGGCGCGCAGGTTCGGCGAGGCATTCAGGGTGAAGTTCAGCCACGCGCTGTCATTGACCATCTCGAACAGCTCGCCGGCGCTTTCCGGCAGGGCCTTGCTCTGGCGGGTGGCGATCTTGAAGCCCAGCAGGCGCAGCTGTTCGCGAAACTGCTGCTCCACCTCGGGGTGGCGCTTGATCCGCAGGCTCTGCTGTTCCTGGCGCACGATAATGTCGGCGTTCTTCTGGCCGCTGACGTAGTTGCCCAAATAGTTGAAGGACAACGCCGCGCGATGCTGGATATAACGCTGCATCTTGCCGTTGCGCGGTTCGAAGGCACTGAACTCGATACTCGCCAGCCACAAGCGTGGCACCGGCTGCACGTCTTCCATCACCACTTGCGGCAGCACCACGCGGTTATCCAGCACCGCCTGGAGCTTCTCCAGCAACTCGGCATCCTGGGCCGCCGCCGGGTAGGCCAGGGTTTCCTGGACCTTGAGCAACACGGCGGCGATGTGTTTGCAGTTGGTGTGCACGGGGCAGGTGCAGCGGCTGTCCACCAGGATCAGCGTGCCCTTGGCGGATTCGCGCAGGGAGATGGTCTGGCGGTAGACATTGCCACCCGAGCCTTCGCAGCTGGCAATGATGGTGCTGTCGCCGGACTCGACGATACGCACGCGGTTTTCCAGGGCGTAGCGTCGGCCACGCTCGAGGCTTTGCTCTTTAAAGCGATTGGCCCACGAAGGGGCCAGGGGTTTGGTCAACGACGACGTCAGGGGCATGGTGCTGGATCAGTCCTGGACATCGGGCGGTGGAGCGCTGGGCGGCTTGGCGGTCAGCGAAGTGATCTTGATCAGCAGGGCGAGGTGGCCGCCGTCCAGGTAGTTGAGCTGGTTGTTCTTGGTGCGCACGTCTTGCTGGCTGAGGTGTTCGCTGGCGATGACGCTGCCGTTGGCGTCGAACTGGTTTACCCAGAAGTCCGCGTCGATATCGGTAAAGCGCCCAAGCTGCAGGTTCAGGGTGCCTTCGATGGGGAACTGGCCGAACTGTTCCTGGCCATCGCTGATGGCCAGCTTCACCGGTTGCTCACCGAGATTCTGTTCCCAGGACTTGTGCAGCAATACGGTGTAGTCGCTGCTGGCTTGCAGCTTCTCGACAATATTGCCCAGTCGTGGCGGGCTCATTTTGTCAGTCCCCAGGCGTGGTGCGCCGGCGTCCCAGTTTTCCGGCGCCGCACGGCTGTTGATCACCGGCTCGGCGTTCTGGCGCACCAGGATCATCTCCACCAGGTACGGGCTGTCGGCGAACGCCGAAGGCGCAACGACCACCAACAACAAGCTCAAAATGCGGAACAGGCGCATTGGGGCGTCCTTCAAGCAGATTTCGGGATGAGGCGCTCAAACAGCGCCTCCAGTGTATTAAAGCGTTCTTCGGCGCGTTCCATCGGCACCATGAATTTGAACAGCGTAGCCCCTTCGAACTTGTAGCGATTGGGCTGGCCCTGAATCAGCTTGATCAGCACCAGTGGGTCCACCGGCGTCTGCGCTTCGAACTCGATACGCCCGCCTTGCGGGCCTGCGTCGACCTTCTTGATGCCCAGTTGCTCCGCCTGCAATTTGAGCAGGGTCAGGCGCACCAGGTTCTTGGTCGGCTCCGGCAACAGGCCGAAGCGATCGATCATCTCCACTTGAAGGTCCTTGAGACCTTCTTCGTCGGTGGCCGAGGCGATGCGCTTGTACAGGATCAGTCGCGCGTGCACATCCGGCAGGTAGTCTTCGGGGATCAGCGCCGGCAGGCGCAGGTTGATCTCCGGGCCGCCACCCAGCGGTTGGTCGAGGTTCGGTTGTTCGCCCTTGCGGATGGACTTCACCGCGCGCTCGAGCATTTCCATATACAGGGTGAAGCCGACGGCCTGGATCTGCCCGCTCTGGCCGTCGCCCAGCAGTTCGCCGGCGCCGCGGATTTCCAGGTCGTTGGTGGCCAGCACAAAGCCGGCGCCGAGGTCCTGGGTGTTGGCGATCGCTTCCAGGCGCTTCTCGGCGTCGGAAGTGATCTGCTGGCGCGGCGGTGTCAGCAGATAGGCATACGCCTGGTGGTGACTGCGCCCGACCCGGCCGCGCAACTGATGCAGCTGCGCCAGGCCGAACTTGTCGGCGCGCTCGATGATGATGGTGTTGGCGCTCGGCACGTCGATGCCGGTCTCGATGATGGTCGAGGCGATCAGCACGTTGAAGCGCTTGTGATAGAAGTCGCTCATCACCTGTTCGAGTTCGCGCTCGCGCATCTGCCCGTGGCCGATGGCGATCCGTGCTTCCGGCACCAGTTCGGCGAGGTCGGCGGCGCATTTCTCGATGGTTTTTACATCGTTGTGCAGGTAGTACACCTGGCCGCCGCGCAGCAACTCACGCAGCAGGGCTTCCTTGACCGTGCTTTTGTTCTGCTCCATGACGAAGGTGCGCACCGACAACCGGCGCGCCGGCGGCGTGGCGATGATCGAGAGGTCGCGCATGCCCGACACCGCCATGTTCAGCGTGCGCGGAATCGGCGTGGCGGTGAGCGTCAGGATGTCGACTTCACTGCGCAGGGCCTTGAGCTGTTCTTTCTGGCGAACCCCGAAGCGGTGCTCTTCGTCGATGATCACCAGCCCGAGGTTCTTGATCTTCACGTCATCCGACAGCAGTTTGTGAGTGCCGATGACAATGTCGATCTTGCCTTCCGCCAGGTCGGCGATGGCCGCATTCACTTCCTTGGCCGATTTGAAGCGGCTCATCACTTCCACGGTCACTGGCCAGTCGGCAAAGCGGTCGCGGAAGCTGTTGTAGTGTTGCTGGGCGAGCAGGGTGGTCGGCACGAGGATCGCCACTTGGCGGCCGCCGTGCACCGCAATAAACGCTGCGCGCATTGCCACCTCGGTCTTGCCGAAGCCCACGTCGCCGCACACCAGGCGGTCCATCGGCTTGGGCGCCAGCATATCGGCGCGCACGGCGTCGATGGTGGTTTGCTGGTCCGGGGTTTCTTCGAAGGCGAAGCCGGCGCTGAAGGTGGCGTAGTCGGCTTTTGGGTCGGCAAACGCATAACCTTCGCGGGCGGCGCGGCGGGCATAGATGTCGAGCAACTCGGCGGCCACATCGCGTACCTGTTCGGCGGCCTTGCGCTTGGCTTTCTGCCAGGTCTCGGAGCCCAGGCGGTGCAACGGCGCGAGGGCGTCGTCGCTGCCGGTGTAGCGGGCGATCAGGTGCAGGTTGGCCACGGGCACATAAAGCTTGGCGCCCTCGGCGTATTCCATGGTGAGGAATTCGGCCACCTGGTTGTCGATCTCCAGGGTCTGCAGGCCCAGGTAACGGCCCACGCCGTGGTCGATATGCACCACCGGCGCGCCTTCGCGCAGCTCGGTGAGGTTCTTGATCACCGCATCGTTGTTGGCATCGGCGCGCTTTTCGCGGCGGCGGCGCTGCATCACCCGCTGACCGAACAGCGGGCTCTCGGCAATCAGTGCCAGGGCCGGGTCGTCCAGCAGCAGCCCTTCGTCCAGCGGTGCGATGGTGATCGCCAGGCGATCCTTGCTCGCGACAAAGTCCGGCCAGCTGTCGACGGTTTTCGGCCGCAGCTTCAGGCGTTCCAGCAACTCCAGCAGCACCTCGCGGCGCCCGGCGGACTCGGCGGTAAACAGCACGCGGCCGGGGAAGTCACCGAGGAAATTCGACAGCGCTTCCAGCGGCTGGTTAGCCTTGGCTTCAATCGCCAGGTTCGGCAGCGCTTGCGCCGGAAAGCGCTCGCGGCCGGCGCCTGCATCCACGTCCTGCTGGCTGGCGACTACTCGCGGCCAGTTTTTCAGGCGGGCGAAGCAGTCCTCCACCGGCAGGAACAGCTCGGCCGGTGGCAATAAAGGACGGGAGGGGTCGACGCGGCGTTCTTCATAACGATTGCGCACGTCATTCCAGAAATTCTCCGCTGCCTGTTCGATGCCTGGCAGCGAGAACACCTGGGTGTCCTGGGGCAGGTAATCGAAGAGCGTGGAAGTTTCGTCGAAGAACAGCGGCAGGTAGTACTCGATACCGGCGGGGGTAATCCCGCTGCTCAAGTCCTGGAAGATCGGGCAGCGACGGAAATCCACGTCGAAGCGCTCGCGGAAACGTGCCTTGAAGCGCGTGACCGCGTCTTTTTGCAGCGGGAACTCCCGGGCCGGCAGCAGCTTGATCGACTGCACCTTGTCGATGGAGCGCTGGTTTTCCGGATCGAAGGTGCGCAGGGTTTCGATTTCGTCGTCGAACAGGTCGATCCGGTAGGGCAGTTTGCTGCCCATCGGGAACAGGTCGATCAACGCGCCACGCACGGCGAACTCACCGTGCTCGTACACCGTGTCGACGCAGCGATAGCCGCTGGCCTCAAGCCGGGTGCGCATTTGCTCCACATCGAGCTTCTGGCCGATATCCAGCACCAGGCTGCTGCCCAGCAGGAACTTGGTCGGTGCCAAGCGGTGCAGGGCCGTGGTGATCGGCACCACCAGCACGCCGTGGGCCAGTTCCGGCAAGCGGTACAGGCTGGCGATGCGCTGGGAAATGATGTCCTGGTGCGGCGAGAACAGATCGTAGGGCAGGGTTTCCCAGTCCGGGAAATGCAGTACCGGCAAATCGGGGGCGAAGAAACTCAGCTCCTGTTCCAGCCGCTCGGCACTTTGGCTGTCGGCGGTGAGCAGCAGGGTAAAGCGCTTGGCAGCGCTGGCAGCCTCGGCGATGGCCAGGCTCAGGGCGGCACCGGGCAGATTGCCCCAGTGCTGTTTACCTGCCGCGGCAGGGAGAAGCGGTAGACGCAGAACGGGCACGGAAGGTTGAGCTCCAAGCGTTGCGACAAAGTCGGTAATTGTAACGGCCCGGAGTGCCGCCTGTCAGTTGCTGACTGAGCCTATTACGGTTTGTAGGAAATGTAGTGGCTAAGACAAACAAAGGTGCCTTTTGACTCATTATGTAGTGCCGAAATCGGTGTATGTTTCGGAGGGTTACGGACACTTTGTCACATTGGTCCAACAGGGGGTGCGCTGGAAGCCGCGTATTTACTGGGCTGCAGAGGGGCGATATTTTTTTGCAAGGGGTTTTGTTGCGGGCCGCGCATTGCTCCGAGGGCGGTCGGGCGGCATAATGTAGCCCCTTTTTTCTGCCCCTACATGTGGAAGGTTCCCGTGACTCAGAAGCCCGACCAGTGTCTTGGTGAATGGATCGACCGTGAAGCACTCGCTGAAGCGATGATTCCGCTTATCGGTCAGCTATACCGCAATAACAACGTGGTGAGCTCGATCTATGGCCGCAGCCTGATCAACCAATCAGTCATCGCGATTCTCAAGGCTCATCGCTTTGCTCGCCATCGTTCTGCCGACGATAGCGAACTCTCCGTCCACGAAACATTCCCTCTGCTTAAAGCCATGAGCGAGCTCAAGCTCGGCGCGGCTTCGGTAGACCTGGGCAAGCTGGCCTATAAATTCCGCAAGGAAGGCGCTGGCCGCACCGCCGAGCAGTTCGTACGTGAAGAAATGGCCGACGTGGTTGGCCAGCAAAACGCCGCAGCCCGCAAAGGCACCGACGTTGTGCTGTACGGTTTCGGTCGTATCGGCCGCCTGCTGGCGCGCATCCTGATCGAAAAAACCGGTGGCGGCGACGGCCTGCGCCTGCGTGCCATCGTGGTGCGTAAAGGTGCTGAAAACGACCTGACCAAGCGCGCGAGCCTGCTGCGTCGTGACTCGGTCCACGGTCCGTTCAACGGCACCATCGTCATCGACGAAGAAAACAACACCATCACCGCCAACGGTAACCTGATCCAGGTGATCTACGCGAAGAACCCGTCTGAGGTGGATTACACCCAGTACGGCATCAAGGGCGCACTGCTGGTGGACAACACCGGTGTGTGGCGTGATGCCGAGGGCCTGGGCCAGCACCTGGCGTGCCCGGGTATCGACCGCGTTGTCCTGACTGCGCCTGGCAAGGGCAAGCTGAAGAACATCGTGCACGGCATCAACCACGGTGAAATCACCGCTGACGACAAGATCGTGTCCGCCGCTTCCTGCACCACCAACGCCATCGTGCCGGTGCTGAAGGCTGTGAATGACAAGTTCGGCATCGTTAACGGTCACGTTGAAACGGTTCACTCGTACACCAACGACCAGAACCTGATCGACAACTTCCACAAGGGCGATCGCCGTGGCCGTAGCGCCGCGCTGAACATGGTGATCACCGAGACCGGTGCTGCCACCGCTGCTGCCAAGGCCCTGCCTGAGCTGGCCGGCAAGCTGACCGGTAACGCGATCCGTGTTCCGACGCCGAACGTGTCGATGGCCATTCTCAACCTGAACCTTGAGAAAGCCGCCACCCGTGAAGAGATGAACGAGTACCTGCGCTACATGGCGCTGCACTCCGATCTGCACAAGCAAATCGACTTCGTCAATTCGCAGGAAGTGGTTTCCACCGACTTCGTGGGCTCGCGCCACGCCGGTGTGGTGGACGCTGAAGCGACCATCACTCAAGACAACCGCGTTGTTCTGTACGTCTGGTACGACAACGAATTCGGTTACAGCTGCCAGGTGGTTCGCGTGATGGAAGACATGGCTGGGGTTAACCCGCCAGCATTCCCGCGCTAAGCATCAGCGGTAAATGAAAAAGCCCCGACTGGTTCGGGGCTTTTTTATGTCTGTTGTTTTTGTGTTGCTTGTACCGGCCTCATCGCAGGCAAGCCAGCTCCCACATGTTGATGTGTGAATACATTCAAATGTGGGAGCTGGCTTGCCTGCGATAGCGATCCATCAAGCGCCGCCGACTATCGAAGCCTGCGCGGTACGCAGTTCATGCCGGTTGCCCTTGAACAGAATCAATGTGGCGATCAAGCCCAGCACCGCCGCGCCGCTGAGCCAGATGCCCGGTGCGGCCTTGTTGTCCAGCACATGGATCAGGTAGGTACACGCCGCTGGTGTGAAACCACCAAAGGTCGCCGTTGCCAGGCTATAGGCCAGGGAGAAACCGGTGGTGCGCACTTCTACTGGCATGATTTCGGTCAGCGCTACAACCATCGCGCCGTTGTACGAGCCATACAGGAACGACAGCCAGAGCAGCACGATCAGCAGATGGCTGAAGCTCGGATTGGCCACCAGCCAGGACAGCGCTGGATAAGCGGTGAGGATCGCCAGAATAGTCGCCCCCAGCAGCAGGGGTTTACGCCCGATCTTGTCGGACACCGCCCCCATCACCGGCAGCCAGATGAAGTTCGAGATGCCGACGCACACGGTGACCAGCAGCGCGTCGAAGTCCGAAAGGTGCAGTTCGGCCTTGCCGAAGGTCGGGGTGTAGGCGGTGATCAGGTAGAACGACACGGTGGTCATCACCACCAGCGCCATGCCGGCGATGACGATGCCGAAGTTCTGGCCGATCGAGCGGACGATTTCCTGCAGGGTAGGGCGGTGTTTGCGCGCCTGGAATTCCGGGGTTTCTTCCAGGGAGCGACGAATCACGAAGATCACCGGCACGATCAGGCAGCCGATCAGGAACGGCACGCGCCAGCCCCAGTCACCCATTTCTTCCGGGCTGAGCCAGTGGTTCAGGCCTACGCCCAGCAGGCCGGCGAATACCACGGCGGCTTGCTGGCTGGCGGACTGCCAGCTGACGAAGAAGCCTTTACGGCCTGCAGTGGCGATTTCCGCCAGGTACACCGACACGCCGCCCAGTTCGACACCGGCGGAGAAGCCTTGCAGCAGGCGGCCGAACAGCACCAGCAACGGCGCCGCGACGCCCAGGGTGGCATACCCGGGAACGCAGGCGATCAGCACGGTACCGGCGGCCATCATCGCCAGGGTGATCACCAGGCCCTTTTTACGGCCGTGACGGTCGATATAGGCACCGAGGAAAATCGCGCCCAGCGGACGCATCAGGAACCCGGCACCAAAGGTCGCCAGGGACAGCATCAGGGACGCGAACGCGCTGTCGGTGGGGAAAAATGTCTTGGCAATGGCCGTGGCGTAGAAGCCGTAGACCATGAAGTCGAACATCTCAAGGAAGTTACCGCTGACAACGCGAAAGATCGCCTTGCCCTTGCCCGTTGTAGTGGACATGTCATGCACTCATTTTGGCTATCTTATTAGTAATCCCTGGTCGCAACCGTCCTTGCTGTTAAAGCCTTGGCACGAGGCTGGCGCTGAACAGTTTTGTAACGATATGTGTATAAGCCACCACAGGCAACAAAAAACCGATAGCAAGCTGGCAAATTGCCGCAGGACTCCCGGTGATGAAAATCCAATGCGGGGGCGGGCTTGCTCGCGAAAACGGTGTGTCAGTCAGCTTATGAGCCAATGACACACCGTATTCGCGAGCAAGCCCGCTCCCACAGGGTTTTTGCGATCAGTTGAGGAGGGTGCTACGCAGGCTGTCGGACAAGCCTTTTGGTGCCAGCCAGATGCCGAGATAAGCCTTGGCCAGTTCGTCATTGCGACTGCTGAACACCACCGTGCCGTTGATTTCCAGGTTCAGGCCGCGCTGAGGTTGGAAGTCCAGCGCATAACGGTCGCCGCTGCGGATGTTGCGGAAGCTTTTGTGCAATTGATCCAGTTCAGGCTTCAGGCGGGCGAGGGTGGCGGGTGTTTGCTGACGTTCGAGGGTGGCGGTGGCGGCCTTGATCACATCGTTGCGGTCGATATCGCGAAAGTAATACAGCTCCAGGCGCAGGTCTTTTTGCTGATCCAGGGCTTGTTTGGCGCTCAGGTCAGCCTGGGCGAACAATGCCGCCGCATAGACGTCTGCCCACAGGTAGGTCAGGACGGCCTGGTTTTTCAGCACCAGTTGATGAGATTGCGCCGGAAAATCGGCTTGTTTGAGGCGATCAGCCTCATTCGCCAGAACCGGGACCGAAAACATCAGCAATAAACAAATGACGACATGCTTCATAATGGCCAGTCCTGAAAAGGTGCTTGCCTACAGGTTAATTCAATAACGAGCGCCGTGTAGTAAAGGCAAAACTGGCCTACGACGCGACCAAGGGTTAATGTGCGCGACGTTGAGCGTTCTATAGACTGTGCCCCGGCTCACACACTTGAGCCACATTGATCCTTCATGACCGCTGGCCGCGGCATGATTTAGCCAGGCGTCCAACCGTGCGCCCTGGCCTGTTCTGAGGAGTACGCATGGCTGTCTACAACTACGACGTGGTGGTACTGGGTTCCGGCCCAGCTGGAGAAGGTGCGGCGATGAACGCCGCCAAAGCAGGGCGCAAGGTGGCGATGGTCGATAGCCGTCGCCAGGTCGGCGGTAACTGCACCCACCTGGGTACCATCCCGTCCAAGGCCTTGCGTCACTCGGTGCGCCAGATCATGCAGTTCAACACCAACCCGATGTTCCGGGCCATTGGTGAGCCGCGCTGGTTCTCGTTCCCGGACGTGCTCAAGAGCGCTGAAAAAGTCATTTCCAAACAGGTTGCCTCGCGTACCGGCTTCTATGCCCGTAACCGCGTCGACCTGTTCTTCGGCACCGGCAGCTTCGCCGACGAGCAAACCGTCGAAGTGGTCTGCGCCAACGGCGTGGTCGAGAAGCTGGTAGCCAAGCACATCATCATCGCCACCGGCTCGCGTCCGTATCGCCCGGCGGATATCGATTTCCACCACCCGCGTATCTACGATAGCGACACCATTCTCAGCCTGGGCCACACCCCGCGCAAACTGATCATCTATGGCGCCGGCGTGATCGGCTGTGAATACGCCTCGATCTTCAGCGGCCTGGGTGTATTGGTCGAGCTGGTGGATAACCGCGACCAGTTGCTGAGCTTCCTCGACTCGGAAATTTCCCAGGCGTTGAGTTACCACTTCAGCAACAACAACATCACCGTGCGCCACAACGAAGAGTACGAGCGGGTCGAAGGCTTGGACAACGGTGTGATCCTGCACCTGAAATCCGGCAAGAAGATCAAGGCCGACGCCTTGCTGTGGTGCAACGGCCGAACCGGCAACACCGACAAGCTGGGCATGGAAAACATCGGGGTCAAGGTCAACAGCCGTGGCCAGATCGAAGTCGACGAGAACTACCGCACCTGCGTACCGAACATCTACGGTGCCGGTGACGTGATCGGCTGGCCAAGCCTGGCCAGTGCCGCCCATGACCAGGGCCGCTCGGCCGCTGGCAGCATTGTCGACAACGGCAGCTGGCGCTACGTCAACGACGTGCCGACCGGGATCTACACGATTCCCGAGATCAGCTCGATCGGCAAGAACGAGCACGAACTGACCAAGGCCAAGGTGCCTTATGAAGTCGGCAAGGCGTTCTTCAAGAGCATGGCGCGTGCGCAGATCGCCGGTGAGCCCCAGGGCATGCTGAAGATCCTGTTCCACCGCGAGACTCTGGAAGTGCTGGGCGTGCATTGCTTCGGCTATCAGGCGTCGGAGATCGTGCACATCGGCCAGGCGATCATGAACCAGCCGGGTGAGCTGAATACCCTCAAGTATTTCGTCAACACCACGTTCAACTACCCGACCATGGCTGAAGCCTATCGGGTAGCGGCCTACGACGGCCTCAACCGGCTTTTTTGAGTGGCTCCGGCCGGTGGCCTGAGCCGGCCGGGGAGACCGATTTCAGTAATTCCCGAGGGTGGCAGTGGCCAAACCGGGAAAGTCTGTAATCAGGCTATCTACGCCGAAGTCGGCGAGCCTGCGCATCAGCGCGGGTTCGTTGACGGTCCACACGGACACGTGCAAACCCTGGCGCTGGGCTTTTTCCAGACGCTCAGGGGTGCACAACGTCCAGTTCAACGCCAGAATCTCACAGCCATAGTTGGCCGCGACCTTCAACGGGTCGAGCCAGGCGTATTCGGCTACCAGCCCGCGGGACAGGTCCGGGGTGAGGTCCAGCGCCGCTTTCAACACTTCCCGCGAGCTTGAGGTCACGGTGACCTTGTCCATCAGCCCGAAACGCTGAGCCATTTCACGGATCGCCAGCACGGTGGTTGCCGCACGGGTGCGCGATGCGCTTTTGACTTCCAGTTGCCAGTGGTCGAAGTCGCACTGTTCGAACAGCTCTTCCAGGCGCGGGATCGGGCAAGGGTTGACCCAGCCCGGGCCGCCTTTGCGCGCGTCCATCTTGACCAGGTCGGCGGCTGAATACTCGACGACCTTGCCGCGCCGGTCGGTGGTGCGCTTGAGCGTCGGGTCGTGGATGACCATCAGCTCGCCGTCCATGGACAGGTGCAAATCCAGTTCGCAGCGGCGCACGCCGTGCTTGAGGCATTCCTGGAAGCTGGTCAGGGTGTTTTCCGGTGCTTCGCCTTTGGCACCGCGGTGGCCATAAATCAGGGTCACAGTTGCTCCTTTACGCCAGGGTTCCTGGCTGGATGGATGACGCGACGCGCCATTCAATGATCGTATTCAGGTGTCGGATTCGTCGCTTTTTTCCCGCGCCAGGCGCCGTTCCTGGGCCTGTTTCTGCAGGATATAGCGTGCCAGCAACTGGCGTTGGGCATCGGTCATGGCTTCGAATTCCGTGCCGATTTCAAAGCCACCGGTCTTGGCATCGCAATGGGTAACCTTGGCTCGCAGCAACAGCCCGAGGGCTTGCGGCATCAGCACCAGCTTGACCGCCAGGTGGCTGTCGGGCTGGATCGCCGTGGGGTTCAGGAACTCGATGCCGCCTTCGGAAATGACCACGGGCTGCGGCGTACCGATCTCGCCCAGCAGGCTTTGCGCCATGATCTGGCTGAGCAAATCCATGCGTTTGTTCTGCACTTTGAGGAAGGCGGCCAGGGTGCGGTCCCGCTCGCCGATCTGGCGCAGCAAGTGCTGGGATTCAAATTCACTCAGGTGCAACTCGCTGAGCAGATTGAACAGCGGCGAATCATCCAGCAACACTTCCTTGCTCAGCGCTTCCGGGCCCGACAGTGGGGTAATTTCCAGTGCGATCATGTCCTCGATACGGTAGTATTCGCGGCGATCTTCTTCATCTAATGTCGACATGGCGAACCCAAGGCAGCGGTGATGGTCTGAGTGTAAAGCTGCTTACCTGACCCCGCCACAAGGACGTCTTCTTTTCCTCCGAACAAGCCCCGACATGTTCAGACCTCTCTTCGTATTTATTGGCACGCGTTATACCCGTGCAAAACGTCGCAATCATTTTGTGTCGTTCATTTCCCTGACCTCGATGATCGGGCTCGCCCTTGGCGTTGTCGTGATGATCGTGGTGCTGTCGGTGATGAACGGCTTCGATCATGAGATGCGCACCCGCGTGCTGGGCATGGTGCCCCACGCGACCATCGAGTCGGGTGAGCCCATCAGCGACTGGCAAAGCCTGGCCGCGAAGGTCAAGCAGAACCCCAAAGTGCTGGCGGTTGCGCCCTTCACCCAGATGCAGGGCCTGTTGACCAACGACGGCAAGGTGCAGAAAGTCCTGCTCAATGCCATCGACCCGGCGCAGGAACGCAATGTCTCGATCATCGATAACTTCATGCAGCAGGGCAAACTGGACGACTTGTCGCCCGGCAGCTTTGGCATCGCTATCGGCGACAAGGCGGCGGCCAAGCTCGGCGTGGGCATCGGCGACAAGCTGACCTTCGTCGCGCCGGAAGTCACCGTGACTCCGGCGGGCATGTTCCCGCGCATGAAGCGCTTTACCGTGGTCGGCATCTTCCATGTCGGCGCCGGTGAGATCGACGGCTACCTGGGCCTGACCAACCTGACCGACCTGGCCCGCCTGCATCGCTGGAAGCCGGACCAGGTCCAGGGCTTGCGCCTGAAATTCAACGACCTGTTCGACGCGCCGCGTACCTCGTGGGAAATCGCCCAGCACCTGGGTGAAAACCAGTACTACGCCCGCGACTGGACCCGTACCCACGGCAACCTGTACCAGGCCATCCGCATGGAAAAAGCCATGATCGGCTTGCTGTTGCTGCTGATCGTCGCCGTCGCCGCCTTCAACATCATCTCCACGCTGGTGATGGTGGTGAACGACAAGAAGGGCGACATCGCGATCCTGCGCACCCTTGGCGCCACGCCGGGGCAGATCATGGCGATCTTCATGGTCCAGGGCACGGTGATCGGCGTCGTCGGCACCTTGATCGGCACCGTGGTGGGGATTCTCGCCGCGCTGAACGTCAGCGCTGCTATCGCCGGGCTGGAAGTGTTGATCGGCCACAAATTCTTGAACTCCGACGTCTACTTCATCGACTACTTGCCGTCCCAGGTGCAGAGCCAGGACGTATTGATGGTCGGCGGCGCCGCGTTGGTCCTGAGTTTCCTTGCCACCCTGTATCCAGCCTGGCGCGCGGCACGTACCCAGCCGGCGCAGGCTTTACGTTATGAGTGAATCGGGCATGAGTGAAAAAGCAATCCTGAGCTGCCGCAACCTGGGCAAATCCTACGAGGAAGGCCCGGAGTCCGTGGTGGTGCTGTCCAACCTGCAGCTGGAACTGCACCCGGGCGAACGCGTGGCGATCGTCGGCAGTTCCGGTTCCGGTAAAAGTACCTTGCTCAACCTGTTGGGCGGCCTTGATACGCCGTCCCAGGGCAGCGTCTGGCTGGCCGGCGAAGAGTTGTCGGCCCTGGGCGAGAAGGCCCGTGGCCAGTTGCGCAACCGTTCGCTGGGTTTTGTGTACCAGTTCCACCACTTGCTGCCCGAGTTCACCGCCCTGGAAAACGTCTGCATGCCGCTGTTGATCGGCAAGACCGCGATCCCGGAAGCACGCCAGCGTGCCCAGGCGTTGCTGGAGCGCGTCGGCCTGGGTCATCGCCTGGAGCACAAACCGGCTGAGTTGTCCGGCGGCGAGCGCCAGCGTGTGGCGATTGCCCGTGCCCTGGTCAACAACCCGGGCCTGGTGATGCTCGACGAGCCGACCGGCAACCTCGACTCCCACACCGCCCAGGGCATCAAGGACTTGATGCTGGAGTTGAGCACCCAGATGCGCACCGCGTTCCTGGTGGTGACCCATGACATGAGCATGGCCCGCCAGATGGACCGTGTGTTGCACCTGCAGGAAGGTCATCTGGTCGCCATCTGACCTGTTTCAAGCCCGGCGCCCGGCGCCGGGTTTTCTATTTTTTCAACGGTGCCCGCGAATGTTCAGACCGTTATCGATTTTCATCGGCACGCGCTATACCCGCGCCAAGCGCCGCAACCGTTTTGTTTCGTTTATCTCGATGACCTCGATGATCGGCCTCGCCCTCGGCGTGCTGGCGATGATCGTGGTGTTGTCGGTAATGAACGGTTTCCAGCGGGAGATGAGCTCACGCATCCTCGGCATGGTGCCCCACGCGACCATCGTTGGCGTGAAGCCCATCAGCGACTGGCAGCCGGTGGCAGATGCCGCGATGAAGAATCCGGAAGTCACTGCTGCTGTACCGTTCACACAGATGGACGGCATGCTCTCCTACAAGGGCGCGATGCAGCCGATCGAGATCAGTGGCGTTGATCCGGCCCAGGAAGGCAAGGTGTCGATCGTGGCCCAGCATATCGTCCAGGGTCATCTTGAAGACCTTAAACCGGGCGAGTTCGGTGTGGTCATCGGTGAGATCACCGCCCGGCGTTTCCGCCTGAACGTCGGTGACAAGCTGACCCTGATCGTGCCGGAAATCAGCAGTGCGCCCGGTGGCATCACCCCGCGTATGCAGCGTTTGAACGTGGTGGGTGTGTTCAAGGTGGGCGCGGAGCTGGATGGCTCCATGGCCCTGATCCACATGGCCGACGCCGCCGAGATACAGCATTGGGAGCCGAACCAGGTGCAAAGCGTGCGCCTGGCGGTGAAAGACTTGTATGCCGCACCCAAGGTCTCGGCGGATATCGCCGCCAGCCTCGGTGCCGACTACAAGGCCGACGACTGGACCCACACCCAGGGCAGCCTGTTCAGCGCGATGAAGATGGAAAAAACCATGATCGGCCTGCTGTTGCTGATGATCGTCGCGGTGGCGGCGTTCAACATCATCGCGACCTTGATCATGGTGGTGAACGACAAGGGCGCCGACATTGCGATCCTGCGCACCATTGGCGCCACGCCGCGGCAGATCATGGCGATCTTCATGGTGCAGGGGACGGTGATCGGGATCGTCGGTACCTTGATCGGTGGCATCCTCGGCGTGATTGCGGCGCTGAACGTCAGTGAACTGGTCGGTTGGCTGGAACGGGTCACCGGGCAGCATATCTTCAGTTCGGACGTGTATTTCGTCAGCAACCTGCCTTCGCAGTTGCAGGGTGGGGATGTGTTGCTGATTTGCTCGGCGGGGTTTGTGTTGAGCTTTTTGGCGACCATCTATCCGGCGTATCGCGCGGCGAAGATTGAGCCGGCGCATGCCCTCAGGTATTCGTAATTCTTAAGACCGCCTTCGCGAGCAAGCCCGCTCCCACATTTTGACCGCGTTCTTCCTGAATGCACTCGGTCAAAATGTGGGAGCGGGCTTGCTCGCGAAAGGGCCGCTACAGCTTGCATCAATACCCCTGCGGCAACTCCATCACAAACCTCGCCCATCCCGCCCCCGACTCACAGAAAATCCGCCCCCCATGGGCCCGCACAATCGACTGGGTAATCGCCAAACCCAGCCCCGCATGCTCGCTGCTCCCTTCATGACGCGCCGGATCTGCCCGGTAAAAGCGGTCAAACAACCGTGGCAACAATGCCTCGGGAATGCCTTCCCCGGTGTTTTCCACACTCAGCGTCACGCCTTGCATCCCCTCGACGATCCGCACGCTGACTTCGCCACCCGGCGGGGTGAACCGCAGCGCGTTATCCAGCAGGTTGGAAATCGCCCGGCGCAACATGCTGCGGTCACCTGAAGTGCTGGCGTTGCCTTCCCGAACCAGCCGCACCTGGACGTCCTCCGCCAGCGGTGCGAAAAACTCCAGCAATGCCTCCACCTCGTCCGCCAGCACCAGGGTTTCGCGCTTGGGCACCAGCAGCCCATGGTCCGCCTTGGCCAGGTACAGCATGTCGTTGACCAACTGCGCCATCCATTGCAGTTCTTCCAGGTTGCTGTGCAGGGCTTCGCGGTAGTCCTCCAGCGCCCGTGGCTGCGTGAGGATGACTTGGGTCTGTGTCAGCAAATTCGACAGTGGCGTGCGCAGTTCATGGGCGATGTCGGCAGAAAACGCCGAAAGGCGCTGGAAGGCATCGTCCAGGCGGCCAAGCATCGCGTTGAAGGACTGGGCGAGTTCCTCCAGTTCGGCGGGCATTTGCTCCTGGGGCAGGCGCTGGGTCAGGGAGTGGGCAGACACGCCGCTGGCGACTTCGCTCATGCGCCTCAGCGGTCGCAACCCGCTGCGGGCGGCCCAGGCGCCGAGCAGGGCGGTGGCCAGGGCGGAGAGACCGACGGTCAGCCAGATCAGATGCTGCATGCGTTGCAGGAAGTGTTGATGGTGGGTGATGTCGAGCATCAGCGTCAGGCGTGGCGAGTCAGTGTTTCCAGGAATCAGCGGCGCGTTGTACACGCGGTAATCGGTGCCGGCGTTCTGCACGCTGTGCAGGCCAGGCGCCTGGGGCAGGGTGATGCCGGGAGCGCCGTCGAACCAGCGCTGATCGCCTGCGGTGATGCGCAAGGCCAGGTCAGGCTGGCGATTGAGTTCTTCTCGCAGCGTTGTTTCTCGTAAGGCAAATCGTTCTGGCGTGTCGGCACCTTGCAATGTGCTGCGCAGCGCTATCAGCTTGCCGTCGAGCAACTGCTGGTCCAGCTCGATAAAGTGCGCCTCGCTGGCATGGTTGAACAGCACGCCGGCCAGCAATGAAACCACGGCGGTACAGCCAGCAAACAGCAGTGCCAGGCGGCTGGTCAGGGAAATCCGTTTCATCAACTGAACCGCTCCTCAAGCACGTAGCCCATGCCGCGCACGGTGTGGATCAACTTGTTGGGGAAGTTATCGTCGACCTTCAGGCGCAGGCGGCGGATCGCGACTTCGATGATGTTGGTGTCGCTGTCGAAGTTCATGTCCCACACCTGAGAGGCAATCAGCGACTTGGGCAGTACTTCGCCCTGGCGGCGCAGCAGCAGTTCCAGCAGGGAAAACTCCTTGGCCGTCAGGTCGATGCGCTGGCCGTCGCGCTCTACCCGGCGGCGGATCAGGTCCATGCGCAGGTCGGCCAGTTGCAGGCTGGTTTCCTGGGGGGGGCTGCTGCCACGGCGTAACAGGCTGCGCACCCGGGCCAGCAGTTCGGAGAAGGCGAAGGGCTTGACCAGGTAATCGTCGGCGCCCAGTTCCAGGCCATGCACCCGGTCTTCCACGGCGTCCCGCGCGGTAAGGAACAGTACCGGCATGTCGAGCCCGGCGTTGCGTACGGCCTGGAGGATCTGCCAGCCATCGCGGCCCGGCAGCATCACATCGAGGATCAACAGGTCGTAGTCACCGGTCAGCGCCAGGTGCTGGCCGCTGGTGCCGTCGGCCACCAGCTCGGTGTTGAACCCGGCCTCGGCCAGCCCCTGGCGCAAGTAGTGGCCGGTTTTCGGTTGGTCTTCGACGATCAGCAGTTTCATGGGCGGCTCATGGTTTTACGGGAACACAGACGTTATACCGCGCACATCCGGCAGCCGGCTCAAGCTGACAAAGTTGTAATCTGGCAGTCAGCTGGCTGGCAGCGGCGCGTTCGTAAAGTGTCCCACAGACTGATTCCGAACCTTTGGAGTGTGAGCATGTTTTTACGTAAATCCTGGTTGTTGGCGGGCTGCCTGATGGCGATGAGTCTTCCGGTGCTGGCATCCCCGGCTGAAACCTTCGCCTTCGGTGAGGCCGCGCCCGCCGCCAAGGCCACGCGCACCGTGGAAGTGGTGCTGCAGGACATTTCCTTTTCGCCCAAGGCTATTGATGTAAAAGCCGGTGAGACTGTGCGCTTTGTGCTGGTCAACAAAGGCCAGTTGCTTCATGAATTCAACCTTGGCGATGCCGCCATGCACGCAGCGCATCAGAAAGAGATGCTGCAGATGCAGGCCAGCGGCATGCTGACGGCGACCGGCATGGGCAAAATGGACCACAGTGCGATGGGGCATGGTGATATGGCAGGCATGAAGCACGACGACCCCAACAGCGTGTTGGTAGAGCCAGGCAAGACCGCCGAGCTGACCTGGACCTTCACCAAGGCCACCGGCTTGGAGTTTGCCTGCAACATTCCGGGGCATTACCAGGCGGGCATGGTCGGCAAGCTGACCGTCAGCCAGTAAGCCATTGACGGGCAAAGGCGGGTAGAATGGCGGCGTTTATTTAGCCAGGTTTCCGCCATGCATCCCGCAGCCGAACATTCGCCGCTGGGCAAGTCCAGTGAATACATCTCCACCTACACCCCGTCGTTGCTGTTCCCGATTCCTCGCGCCGCCAAGTGGGCCGAGCTGGGCCTGAGTGCCGAGACCCTGCCGTATAAAGGCGTGGATTTCTGGAACTGCTTCGAACTGTCCTGGCTGCTGCCATCCGGCAAACCCGTGGTGGCCATCGGTGAATTCAGTATCCCGGCCGACTCGCCGAACATCATCGAGTCGAAGTCGTTCAAGTTGTACCTCAACTCGCTGAACCAAACCGCGTTTGCCGATGTGCAAAGCCTTGAAGCGACTTTGCGCACCGACCTGAGTGCAGCGGCCGGCAAGCCGGTTGGCGTGCGCATCCGCAGCCTGGGCGAGGTTGAAGCCGAAGGCGTGGTCGCGTTGCCGGGTGTGTGCATTGATGACCTGGACATTACCGTCAGCAACTACGAGCACCCGCGCCCGGAACTGCTGCGTTGCGACGATTCGCGCGTGGTGGAGGAGAGCGTCCACAGTCATCTGCTCAAGTCCAACTGCCCGGTGACCAGCCAGCCTGACTGGGGCAGTGTGGCGGTGGAGTACCGCGGCGCGGCGCTGGATCATGCCAGCCTGCTGGAATACCTGGTGAGCTTCCGCCAGCATTCGGACTTCCATGAACAGTGCGTGGAGCGGATCTTTCTCGACCTGCAGCGCTTGCTCAAGCCGGAGAAACTGACGGTGTATGCGCGGTATGTGCGGCGTGGCGGGCTCGATATCAACCCGTACCGCAGTACGGAAGATCTGCAGTTCCAGAACCTGCGGCTGGCTCGACAGTAGCCTTCACCCAAAATAAATGTGGGAGCGGGCTTGCTCGCGAAAGCGGTGTATCAGCCAGCATATGTATCAGCTGACGGACCGCATTCGCGAGCAAGCCCGCTCCCACATTTGATAGGTGTCGGGCTATTAAATCCCGATGTTACCCAGGGTCACCACAATATTGCGCAAGGTCCCGGCAATACCCGGGTGGTCGAGTTCGAAGCGTTCTACCGCCAGGTTCACACCATCGGCGATGCTTGGATCCTGAATGGCACCTTCCAGTGGCTCCTGAACTTCCAGTTCAGCAATCAATGTTTGCAGCTCTTCGCGCTGTTCGAGGGGCATTTCTGGATTCTGATCCAATTGCTCGCGCAAAATTTTGACCTGTTCTTGCAGTTGTTCGCGGGCAGGCATGGCGTTCTTCCTTTTATCGATAGGCACTGACATAGACCGCGGCACGCCGGGAAAGGTCTATGGGCTGACCTGTAGATTAATCCACTGGCGCCTACTGTGCATGATCTCGATCAGGGCTTCTCGCCTTTGAGCTGGCGCAGGCTGATGTCGGCCAGGCAGGTCTGCAGTTCGCCCAGGTGGTCAATCACCGAATGCACGCCCAGGCCATAGAGCGCGACAGTGGCTTTGGCGCGCTTATGCTCGCGTTCCTTCTCGCTGAGTGCTTGCCATTGCTGCGGCGAAAGCCCGCACAATGAGCCACAGGATGCCAGGCCAATGGTCCACAGCCCGGCATTGAGCCCCGATTGCAGCAGGCGTGGCTCGCCGCTGACCAGGACGCAGCCTTCCAGGCGTTCGATATTCAGTTCCATCAGGGCCTGCCAGCAGGCGTGAGGCGCCGGCCAGCGGGTGGAGGAGGGCTTGGCAGCCTTGATCCAGCGGGGTAGCCCGGCGGCCAGCGGTGTGGAAACCGACGCCGGCAACTCGTCCAGCCATGCACAAGGGACGCGCTGTTCTTCGAGGCTGCGCAGGATCTTCAGGGCGCCGACAGTGGCATGGGTATCGCTGGAAGGCGCGGAATCGGCGCGGGCCTGGGAACCAAAGTCCACCAGGCAGCCACTAAGCCCGAACAGTACGGCCGTCAAGGACGGGGTGCTGGCACTAACAATCTCGGCGTGTGGCATTTCGACGTCCCTGAAATAGCAGTGACGCTACCGGACTTGGGTGACAAGCAAGTTACACCCGCAGCAATTGTAGGAATTTTGTGCATTTGCTGAATGACATTTCTGCAAGGCTGCCTAATCTGACACTTCCGTCATATACTGACGGCCTCATTCAGGGCATAGCGCCCATGACAGACCATTCAAGGAGTTCAAGCTATGCGCTGGAGCCAATGTCTAGCTCAGCTGTCCGTATGTGCGAGTATTTTGCTGGTTCCTTTCGTAGCCCAGGCGGCCTCGGAAGATGATCCATGGGAAAGCGTCAACCGCCCGATCTTCACCTTCAACGATACCGTTGATACCTATGCCCTCAAGCCATTGGCTCAAGGCTATCAGTTCGTGACCCCGCAGTTCGTGCAGGACGGGATCCACAACTTCTTCCGCAACATCGGCGACGTCGGCAACTTTGCCAACGACGTGCTGCAACTCAAGCCCCACGCTGCAGGCGTCGACACTGCTCGCTTGCTGATGAACACCACGTTCGGCGTGCTGGGTTTTGTTGATGTCGGCACCAAAATGGGGCTGCAACGCAACGACGAAGACTTCGGCCAGACTCTCGGCTACTGGGGCGTCGACAGCGGTCCTTACGTGATGCTGCCACTGCTGGGCCCAAGCACCCTGCGTGACGCGCCGTCCAAATACGTGGACAGCTACACCCAGCCGTACCGCTACATGAACGATATCGGCTGGCGCAACAGCACCTTCGGCCTGAATATCGTCGACACGCGTGCCAGCCTGCTGTCCTCCGAGAAGCTGATCAGCGGCGACAAATACACCTTCATCCGCAACGCCTACTTGCAGAATCGCGAGTTCAAGGTCAAGGATGGCAAGGTTGTAGACGACTTTTAAGCCCCAGGCTTGAAAGAAGAAGGCGGCCCTCGGGTCGCCTTTTTTGTGGGCGGCATTCGAGGTTTATCCGTGGGTTACGTGCTTACTTTAAGTCGCGGTTTTATGTGTTCTTATAACTACTGGTGATTTGCGATGTAAAGACGCCCGGCGACCATCGCCGTGAGCTTGAAACCCCTGGCGGATGGGAGTACCGTCTGCGCCTTAGAAGGGCACCTCTGCTTTACCTTTGTGCGTCGGCAATAACTCGGCGTTTTGTAGGACAGAGAGGCTAGAAAGCGAATCCAGTAGTAAGCCCGGCCATTGTCGAGCTGCCTACGCCAACCTAATTCTGGCGCCGTTTGCCCACATGCAGAAAACCAGTGCCACGCTGCTGATAATCGATGACGACGAAGTAGTGCGCGCGAGTCTTGCGGCCTATTTGGAAGACAGTGGCTTCAGCGTCCTGCAGGCCAGCAACGGCCTCCAGGGTCTCCAGGTATTCGAGCGCGACAAGCCCGACCTTGTGATCTGCGACCTGCGCATGCCCCAGGTGGGCGGCCTTGAGCTGATCCGCCAGGTGACCGACATCGCCCCGCAGACGCCGGTGATTGTCGTGTCCGGTGCCGGCGTGATGAACGATGCCGTCGAGGCCTTGCGCCTCGGCGCTGCCGACTACCTGATCAAGCCCCTGGAAGACCTGGCTGTGCTGGAGCACTCGGTGCGTCGTGCCCTGGATCGTGCACGGCTGCTGCTGGAAAACCAGCGTTACCGTGAAAAGCTCGAAACCGCCAACCGCGAACTCGAAGCCAGCCTGAACCTGCTCCAGGAAGACCAGAACGCCGGTCGCCAGGTGCAGATGAACATGCTGCCGGTGAGCCCGTGGAGCATCGACGAGTTCAAGTTTGCCCACCAGATCATCCCGTCGCTGTACCTGTCGGGTGATTTCGTCGACTACTTCCGCGTTGATGAGCGGCGTGTCGCGTTCTACCTGGCCGACGTTTCCGGCCACGGCGCCTCCTCCGCATTCGTGACCGTGTTGTTGAAGTTCATGACTACACGGCTGTTGTTCGAGTCCAAGCGCAATGGCACCTTGCCGGAGTTCACCCCTTCGCAAGTGCTGGGCCACATCAACCGGGGCCTGATCAGCTGCAAGCTGGGCAAGCACGTGACGATGGTCGGCGGCGTGATTGATGAAGAAACAGGTCTTTTGACCTACAGCATTGGCGGTCACCTGCCATTGCCGGTTTTATACACTCCAGACAGTGTGCGCTACCTGGAAGGGCGTGGTTTGCCGGTTGGCTTGTTCAATGAAGCCACCTACGAAGACCACATCCTGGAATTGCCGCCGACGTTCAGCCTGACGCTGATGTCCGACGGTATCCTGGACCTTTTGCCAGAGCCTACACTCAAAGAGAAAGAAGCCGCCTTGCCCCAACGGGTCAGGTCGGCGGGCGGCAGCCTGGATGGCCTGCGGCAGGTTTTTGGATTGGCCACGCTAGGGGAGATGCCGGATGATATCGCCCTATTGGTGTTGAGCAGGAATCTTTGATGAGTACCGGAAGAATCCAATTCGCCGAGCAAGACGGGACTTTTGTCCTGAAGTTTGTCGGTGAAGTGCGCCTGACCTTGTGTTCGGCGCTGGATGCGACGATTGAGCGGATCTTCACAGCCTTGAATTTCTCGGCGATCGTGATCGATCTGACCGAAACCCGCAGCATCGATAGCACCACCCTTGGGCTGTTGGCCAAGTTGTCCATTCTGTCTCGGCAGAAGGTCGGACTGCTGCCGACCGTCGTCACCACCCACGAAGACATCACCCGTCTGTTGCAGTCCATGGGCTTCGATCAAGTGTTCAACATCGTTGACCGCCCGATCCCGTGCCCGGAATGCCTGACCGACCTGCCGTCCCAGGACCAGTCCGAGGAAGTGGTACGGGTCAAGGTACTGGAAGCCCACAAGATCCTGATGGGCTTGAACGACTCCAACCGCGAGGCGTTCCACGACCTGGTGAATGCGCTGGAGCGGCACTAATTTCCAGCTGAAACACTGTCAAAGTGTGGGAGGGGGGCTTGCTCCCGAAAGCGGCGGGTCAGTAGTGAATGTAGCGACTGAGGACCTGTATTCGGGAGCAAGCCCCCTCCCGCATTTTTAACTGAGTTCGGCTCGAAATCGGCTAATACAAAAAAAGGGCGGCACCCTCACAGGTGCCGCCCTTTTTGTCGCCGCCGTTTTTAGAGCTTGGCGGTCAACAGCGCTTCGAGTTTTTCCTGGTCGCGGGCGAACTGACGAATGCCCTCGGCCAGTTTCTCGGTGGCCATTGCATCTTCGTTGGATTCCCAACGGAACTGCGCTTCGGTCAGGTGCACACGAGCTTCGCCCGCATGGCCTGGCGACAATTTGCGTTCCAGCTTGCCGTTGTCGGCTGCGAGTTTTTCCAGCAGGTCCGGGCTGATGGTCAGGCGGTCGCAACCGGCCAGCTCTTCGATCTGGCTCAGGTTACGGAAGCTTGCACCCATTACTACGGTCTTGTAGCCATTGGCCTTGTAGTAGTTGTAGATGCGCGTCACCGACTGCACGCCCGGATCCTCGGAGCCGGTGTAATCGTTACCGTTGGCCTTCTTGTACCAGTCGTAGATACGGCCCACGAACGGCGAAATCAGGAACACGCCGGCTTCGGCGCAAGCCACGGCCTGGGCGAAGGAGAACAGCAGCGTCAGGTTGGTCTGGATGCCTTCCTTTTCCAGCTGCTCGGCGGCGCGGATGCCTTCCCAGGTGGAAGCGATCTTGATCAGCACGCGGTCACGGCCAATGCCGGCCTTGTCGTACAGGTCGATCAGGCGATGGGCGCGCTTGAGGACGGCGTCAGTGTCGAACGACAGACGGGCATCCACCTCGGTGGAAATGCGGCCGGGCACCACTTTCAGGATTTCCTGGCCGACGGCTACCGCAAAACGGTCGCTGGCCAGGCCTACATCGCCGTTGCAGTCGGCAACAGCCTCATCCAGCAGCTTGGCATAGCCTGGGATCGACGCGGCCTTGAGCAGCAGGGAAGGGTTGGTAGTGGCGTCTTGCGGCTTGAGCTTGGCGAGGGTAGAAAAATCGCCGGTATCGGCTACTACAGTGGTGAATTGCTTGAGTTGTTCCAGCTTGGAAGTCATGGGCGTGCTCTGTCCTGTGGGTCTGATGACATTACCCGAGCGCTGACAGCCGCTCAAGGGCGCAAATGCATTCGATCGTTTGCGAGGGCAACAACCTGAAAACAGCCGTTTGAATCACCGGCCAATGCTCAATAGGAGGCCAAAACAGCCAGCAGGTTCAACCCAACTGCCCGATGACCACCCGATCAAACGGTGGGAGCAGCCTTGCCCCATCTTCCTGACATCCCCCCCCATCCAAATGTGGGAGCGGGCTTGCTCGCGAAGGCGTCGTGTCAGCCACCCAATAAACCCACTGACACCCAAATCACCGCCCCTCCAACAACTCCCCGGCCATATCCAGCAACGCCAGCGGATCACTGGCCTTATGAATATCCACCGACAACAACTGCCGAAACTTCCGCGCCCCCGGGAAACCCGTCCCCAGCCCCAGCGCGTGGCGCGTGATGTGATGCATCGAGCCACCTGTCGCCAGGTGTTCGGCAATATAAGGACGCAACTGCGCCAACGCCTCGGCGCGGGTGATCACAGGTGTCGTGCTGCCAAACAGCTGCTGATCCACCTCGGCCAGCAAATACGGATTGTGATAAGCCTCGCGGCCCAGCATCACGCCATCGAAGGTCTGCAGATGCTCCTGGCACTGTTCGAGGGTCTTGATGCCGCCGTTGAGGATGATCTCCAGTTCAGGGAAATCCTGCTTCAACTGGGCGGCAACGTCGTAGCGCAAGGGCGGGATGTCCCGATTTTCCTTCGGTGACAGCCCTTCCAGAATGGCGATTCGCGCATGCACGGTAAAACTGGTGCAGCCCGCGTCCTTCACTTGGCCAACGAAATCGCACAGCTCGGCGTAACTGTCCCGGCCGTTGATGCCGATGCGGTGCTTAACCGTTACTGGGATCGAGACGGCGTCCTGCATTGCCTTAACGCAATCCGCCACCAAGGCCGGGTGGGCCATCAGGATCGCGCCGATCATGTTGTTTTGCACCCGGTCGCTGGGGCAGCCGACGTTGAGGTTCACCTCGTCGTAACCGGCGTCCTGGGCCATGCGGGCGCAGGCGGCCAGGTCGGCGGGGACGCTACCGCCCAACTGCAGGGCGAGTGGATGCTCGGCCTCGTTGTGGCGCAGGAAGCGTTCGTGGTCGCCGTGGAGGATCGCGCCGGTGGTGACCATCTCGGTGTAGAGGAGGGCGTTTTTGGAGAGAAGGCGCAGGAAGAAGCGGCAGTGTCTGTCTGTCCAATCCATCATGGGTGCAACGCTGAAGCGACGGGACAGGGCTTGCGGTGGCGCTATGTCTGAGGGCATTGGGATCTGGGATGGAGATTGCGAAGGGTAAGCAGTTTATCAGGAATGGGTTAGAGGGGCTGGGGTTGATCGCGCGAGACTAGATCAATATTAAATAAATCTGTCCCCTTTCCCCTTGAGCCCTTGTATTCAGGGGCATCGGCTTAGCGATTGAGGGTGCGGGTACTTTCGAATCTCTCTGTCGTCGCCGTACGACCCCGTCATTTCAAGAGAAAATAAGCCTCCTCACAAACGAGGGGGCTCAGGAGATATCGCATTTGGCTGGCTTGGAGGGTGGCTGTTCTTACCTTTATGATATCTCAGGAAATATTTTTTTTTGCTCCTCTGAGCCAATTGTATGATAGCGGGCGTCTCCTGAGTTCTTGTCGAAATCAACAACGAATTTGACGCTCAGAGCGTCATTGGATGACGCACTAAGATCGCAAATCAATACTCCGATCAAATCTAGTTTGAATTTTGATCTTCCAGGCAGAAAAGCCACGTTGAATTTTTCTGGTGACTGAACGGAACGGTAGCACCAAGCATCTTGTCCTGGATAGTTAAAATAGGTGTCGGCGATTGCACGAGTAATGGAGTAGCACGCCTCTTCACCAGTCGGTACAACTCTTGAAAATTCTTCGTCTAAAAACGAATAAAACAAATTTGATCTATGATCTTTCGGTAGCGTTGATCCGTTATAATCACCGAGAACCGCAACGCTTATTGGTCGGGACGACCTATAGACCATAATTGCGACATGCGTGTGATCTCTTGCTCTGGCTTCATCAATTGCCAAGTTAGGATCGCCCGCACAGCAGTATAAAATGCTTTGGTTGATCGAGTTAAGTCGCCCTTGCACTTTAACTATATGCGGGGGTGGTTCCCAGGCATCACCAACTTTTTGGATTGTTCGGGGTGGAGTAATAGTATCATTCGACGGAATTGCCCTTGCGCGGAAAAAGGTTGTTCCTTGTTCGTATGTTCTGGTTTCTGTGACATATGAGTACACATTTCCAAAGATTGAAGATACAGCGTTTATACAGTCCTTATCGCTGATTCCTTTTTGCGCGAGGGCCCGGAAATCCAAAATGCGTTTTCTAATTTCATCTTCGTTAATGTTAGAAGAAAACATATTGTTTATCCTTTATTAGTATGTTTTATTAATATTTATCGAGTGTTGAGGAAGTGTGTTGAGGTGGTTCGCGCGTTTTATATCGAAAAGCCACTTATTGCAATGAAATGTTTCAGCTTTCGCTTCTGGCCGTTATCTGCCTCATGTAAAGCAGTCACCCACAGAGCGTAGCCGGCTATTACCTCATAACAAGAGGGGCGGGCCTTGGAGGTACAGAATTGGTACGAGAATAGTTGAAGGTTTCCGAAGGCCATGTTTTTAAAGACTCCTGAATTTAGTAGTTTCAATCCATCATGCGGATGACGGAGAACCAACGGGAAATTAGCATGTTGTTTTTTCAGGGCTAACGAGGGAAATAGCGCAGTCTGTGAGGCATGTGTCTCTAATGTTTGGGAGGTGTGTTTTACGGCCTCCAATCCTTTTATGCTTTGGAACAAGACAAGAGACTTTCATTGCTTCGGAATTCGTCATGTGCCCCTAATACCCTCTTTAATGTTCCCCCTCGCTGAAAAAAATAGCAAAGGGGGAGGTGTGCATGCTCATATATCACAGGCCATTTTTTAATGGTAAATTACTTGGCTAGCCAGAAAAAATAATACCCGGTTGAAATGGCGATGATGAATGCGACTATTCCTCCCCAAAAAATATTCTTCGACGTAGACCTTCTGTTGGCAATGATGCTGATTTGTTTGCCAAAAAGAAATATATTGCCAGGATAGAGAAAGTAAAAAATTTTTCTGAAAGGTATTAGTAGTTGAAGTGATAGAAGTATTGGCAGCACAAACATGATAAATAACGGTTTGGAGACATTTTGTTTTGAATCTCTTGAGTTTATCAGGTAATTAATTTTTTCATTTGTGTCGTTGCTTTCTAATATTGATTTCAAGATTTCTGTGTTTTCAGTGTTGTTGATTTTTGTTAAAAGATATGCGAGCAAAATTAGCGCTATTATTGTGAATGAAAATACAAAGATTTTATGTACTGGTGCGCTAGGGGTAGGGATGTTTGCTACTTCTTTTTGTATGTATTCTTTCAGTTCTGAGGATAGGAGATATACCGCGTCTCTATCTTCCCCGGATACGCTAAATTGAGTGCCATTTTCAGAGTCGAAGGATATTTCTAGTTTGAGGTTGTTATCAGTGTACTCGATTTTTATGCTTTTTATTTTTCGAGTTGAATCGTTGTCCTCAGACATGATTCTGTCTATCTCAGATGTCCTATAAATGAGAGAGTCTTCTCTGAAAATCTCAAATATGATTTCCTTATGATTTTCCTCTGGAACTCTTTTTTTGATGTCGGAATAAATTCTTCTAATGCTTTCTTCGTTTAATTCAAATCTTCTATCAAATTTCTTTAATACTTTTGCTGACATGTGAATTCCGTGTCTTATAGTTTGTAGGGCTAGATTTTTTGGAGTTTAATATAATTAAAGCTCCGATAAGTCACACCATTAGCTTTTCTAAGCGAGCTTGGGTCTGTTCGTTGGGGGGGCAGAATGCCACTAGAAGGGGCCTTAAGAAAGTATTTTTTCTGAGGGAAGAAACGGCAGATGGTAAAAAAGTGGTATAGCCTTCTCTGAGAGGGCTTTAATGCCACGGATTTCAGGCTCTGCACGATTAGTAGTTCCAATCCATCATCAAAAAGCGAGAAGGCCTCCAGGAGTGCCGATGGGATTGAGCATCGGCACTGATTTAGAGACATTCTTAAGTCTCAGACGGCAGCTTGACCTGGCGATACTCAAGGGGGAGGTTCAATTTTCCCGTCAGGTATCTGAGATATGTCTCGTCCTCAGGACTCAGTGCAGTCCGACCAACCGCAACCAGCCTAACCGCTTTTTCTGGTAACTCATTCCAGTAGTACGCGTACTCGAGCAGTTGACCAATTGCCAAGCGCAAAACTCTGCGGGTGCAGAAATCTGATTTAACCTCAAAGAGGATTTTCTCCATTTTCGTTGTTACGGTGACATCTACAAAATTTTCTTCAAAGACGATGCTAGCCTCAGGGTATTCAATCTTCAGCTCTTCATGCAGGGTAGCCTGCATTATTCCATGCTCTGGCGAGCACTCTCGTCCGGAACTGCCACTCCTGAAATAGCTATCTTGAATGGGAGGGAGATTCTGTCCTTTCCGCGCCGGACGGCGTGTATTAACTGTTTCTGGCAGGGAATCTTCGTGATTGAGTTCAAAGAGCTGATATCGATTGTAGTGCTGCACGGGATCCCCAGCCTTGGCAAATGTGTTTGGCGGATACCACTCAACATCTTCTGGGCGAAAACGAACATTCAATACGTAAGGGGCCCATTCACCGTTTCCTAAGCCATTCCTGTCACCATCTACTATGTCTATTTCCTCCAGCATGCGGTCATACCACCCTACGCGCTTGTAGTGATCCAAGGCCGCAATGCCCTGTGCTTCATCTAGGAACTCGATATGGCGAATGCGGGCCACATAGCGGCGCCCATCGGGAGTAAGGGTGTAAAGCACTACATCACCTGCACGCTCACCACGGGCTAGCCGTGACTCCCAGCCCTTATTTACTCCTTGAAGAAAACCATATTGCCAGCCGCCAATTTGCCATTCGAATCGAAAAAGCCATTCCTCATGGCCGTAGCTGTGTCTTGAGAAAAAAGTATTGGATGCTTCGGCTGCGCTCCTGGTGGGGTACTGCCAATTGGATCCATTTTGACAGAGGCGGGTGATATAACTCGTTACTGTCGTTGTGGCCGAATTGTGGCTAATTAAGTTGATATGGCCCGCTTCCACTTCAGCTCGGATAGTCGCGGCTTCTGACGCTAATCTATCGGGGAAACCGAAAAACTCTTTCCATACGAGTTCGCACCCTTTGCCCCCATTGGGAAGCCCCTGAAGACCCGCGTTTATGTGCGAGGGATCGAGATGGCTGAAGTTCGCAAGCCTCATTCCAATCGAATTTGGACTACGGAAATTTTGGGGCATAGACCACCCCATTAGCTCCCCCATCCGTTTCAAGAAGTTGGACAGTTCTACAACATCGGAGTGATCTTCTGAAAGATTTTCTCCTGGGTGACGCATGAAAAGGTCAAGAGCTAGTATCAACTCGTTCCGCGACCACGTTTGGGGGCGGCGATTTTTGGTTTGTTTGGTTGGGATACCTTCCATGATAGTGGCTCATTTGTTATCGGTGAGTAGATTGAACTGTGAATCGTCCCTGATTTTGTAGAGCAATGAATGACTGCTCTTGGCTGATAACTGACATTTAGGTGCGGTCTGCCCTTTCCAATCGAGCCAAGCCTTGTTTTATGTGGCCCGCGTTTTCACCAATCGTGTGATGCGCCCCTCGAACATTCTTACCCACTTCTAAAGCGTTTTGCTGCCCAGCCCAAAGAGTCAGCTCCATCAAGGCGGCTTCCAGGGCCATTTGATTTTGATAAATCCGTTCCAGCACGTCCGTCAGTGAGTATTCGCTTGCCATGGTATGCGGCTCGTTTTGAGAGAAATCAAGCATAGCAGTGGCAGCTCTCGGATTTGCGAAAGCCAGCGAAAAAGGGAGGCGGTGTAAGTGAGCGGGAGTAGTGCTGGTACGAAAGTGGTACAGGTGGGTGGCGAAGGTGCTCTAGTGCCCGTTTTTTAAGGGTTTTAGGATTAGTCGTTCCAATCCATCATGGGTGCAACGCTGAAGCGATGGGACAGGGCTTGCGGTGGCGCTATGTCTGAGGGCATTGGGATCTGGGATGGAGATTGCGAAGGGTAAGCAGTTTATCAGGAATGGGTTGGAGGGGCTGGGGTTGATCGTGCGAGGCTAGATCAATAGTAAATAAATCTGTCCCCTTTTCTCGTGGAAATGTTACTTGATGTGTGTTCTGAGAAAAAGTGGTCCGAAAATCTCCGGGAAATTTCCCACGCTTTTTTCAGCTTGCCCCTCAGACTTCGCATCGCTAACCTCCTCAAACCGCTGGAAAAACAGCGGCCGGATGTGGAAGTCCGTACCAGCTAAGACGCAATCGCCTATAAACACCAGCCGGCGTTTTTTCACGCCTGTATCATGTGTTTTGGCGGCTGTGCGCGGGGCACTTCGGTGCGCCGGGTCCTTAGCCCTGGTCTTCCACACCTGCGTACAGCTGCCACCCTCATGTGGAAGTGAGATTGGCAGTTCCTGAATAGTTAAGGAGCTTCGCCATGTACAAAGTCACGCCGAATCCGCCTCATGCCTCAACTGCTGCACCCACTGACGCCAAGCTTCAAGCTGCGGCTCAGCGTGCTATCCATCATTACTTGCCGTCATCTGATGAAGATGCACCCGCCGACCAGTCAAGCAACAACCTATTCGTCGTCAGCCCTGACATAGACACCGAAACTCTCCTAGCCAACGCCGCTGAAAACCTGGAATCCGCCAACCAAATGGCCGCGACCTTGGCTTTCGACCTCGATGAGCCCCATCGCGCCATAGTCTTGGGCATCCAGCAGCTAATCGACCTGAGTGCTCTACTCGTTGACCGAGCCTTGGAGCAAGTCGCGCCTGTAGGCAGCACGGCCACCGCCTGATGCCGAACCCTGCCGCCTTACCCCAAGGCGGCAACCTGAACGCATACTGTCATCCAGCAAAGTTTCATAATTCCCTGCGCTTTTGAGGTCTAGGATCCTCCTTAAGAGAGGACCCATACGCCTCCAGTCCAAAGGGAACTGAAAAATGATCTCCAATCTCGTCAAAGTCGTGATGGTCGCAGGCACGTTGCTCTTGGCCGCTTGTTCGTCGGGTTCATCTGGCATGAGTAGCGACCCTTGTTATTCAGGGGGATGCCAGGCGTTTGGCGACCACAGCCCCAGCAAGGCCGCCAAGATGAACTTTGGCGGCAACGCGCTGGGGAGCAGTTACGGGGAGTATGGTTCGGGGTTGATGCATGATGACTGACTGAGCGGGTGGGGCAGTCATTTACTCAGTGACTGACCCACCGCTTTCGCGAGCAAGCCCGCTCCCACATTGGATCGTGGGAGGGCTTTAGTGACCGCCTTTCATACGGCGGGCGATCAGGTAGATGCCCAAGCCTACCAGCGCCGTAGCCGCGCCAATGTAGCCCGTGCTGGTCCACCCATACCCCGCCGTAATCGCCATCCCACCGAACCACGGCCCCAGCGCATTCGCCAGGTTGAACGCCGCGTGGTTGGACGCCGCCGCCAGGCTCGGTGCTTCATGCGCAATGTCCATCAAGCGGATTTGCAGCGGCGCGGCCATGGCGATCATGGTGCCGACCAGGCCGATGCCCAGCAGCACGCTCCACAGCGAGCTGGCGGCGAAGGTGAAGAAAATCAGCACGGCCATCGACCACACCATAATCCAGCCCACTGCGCGAAATTGCAGGCGATCAAACAGCTTGCCGCCGGCGATGTTGCCGATGATGCCGCCTACGCCAAACGCGGCCAGACCGAATGGGATCCACTGCGGCGAGACTTTGGTCACTTCGAGCATGGTCGGCGCCAGGTAGCTGAATACGCAGAACATCCCGGCAAAACCAATAGCGCCAATGGACAGCGCCATCCACACCTGCGGTTTGGTGAAGGCGCGCAGTTCTTTGCGCGGGTCGCTGCGGGGTTCGTCGTGGCGGTCCGGTACGAATTGCCAGACCAGCGCGATGGTGCACAGGGCGATGGCACTGACCAGCGCGAACGCCGAGCGCCAGCCCAAGTGTTGACCGAGGAAGGTCGCGATGGGGTTGCCGAGCAGCATGGCCAGGGTCAGGCCCATCATCACGCGGGCGACGGCGCCAGCGCGTTTGTCGTTGGGCACCATGCTGGAGGCGACCACGGCGGCGATGCCGAAGTAGGCGCCGTGGGGCAGGCCGCTGATAAAGCGGAAGGCCACCAGCGAACCGAAGGTTGGGGTAAACGCCGTGGCGAGGTTGCCCAGGGCATAAAGGCCCATCAGCAATAGCAGCATGTGTTTACGCAGCAACTTGGCGCCGAGGATGGCCAGCAGCGGGGCGCCGACCATCACGCCCAGCGCATAGGCGCTGATGGCGTGGCCCACTTGCGGTTCGCTGAGATTGAGGTTGTGGGCGATGTCGGGCATCAGCCCCATGATGGCGAATTCGCCGGTGCCGATCGCAAAGGCGCCCACGGCCATGGCCGCTTCCATTTTGGCGGCGCTGCGCGCGGGCAGCACGTGCCCGGGTGTTTGCTGGATAGTCATGGGTAACTCTGTTTGATGAAGTGCACGAAGGACAGCCGCCGATGCTACGCAAGCAGCGACGAAGGTGTCTAGAACAGCGTGTTGCGCGAGAGTTCCATCGGCGCAAGCAGTGCGGGGCTTTGAGATCCGTCTTATTCAACTACCCTCTCGCCACGCTTACTCTTTTGGCGATGAAGCTCAAACATTTCCTGCAACCACTCGACTCTTCTTTTTCGACGCCCAAGGCCGCGCGCAAGTTGTTGCGGCTGTTTGCCCTGGCATTGGTGCTCGGCGTGTATGTGGGTGCCTACAGCTACTTGCGTGCGGCGTTGAATGAGGAAATTTCGCTACGGCGCAGTTATATGAATGAGGCGATTTCCGATGCGCAGAGTTTTTTTGTCAGCCGCCAGACGCTGCTCAAAAGCCTCGGCCTGTCGACGGTTCGTCATGTCACGCCACCCGTGGGCAACCTCAATAATGTGCCGGCCGAAGAGTTGCACATCACCTTGGGCGAGGCGGGCAATATCTGGAGCCTTTGGCTGACTAGGCGCCTGCTTGATTACCTGCAGGTCAACCAGGTCAACCTGATCTACGTCGCGCAGCGCGCCGAGCCGGTGGTGGAGCGCCTGTTTACCGTTGGGGCGGCCCCGGAGAATGTGCCGCAGCCGGTATTGCAGCGGTTGATGGCGGTGGACACCGGCAAGGTCTCGGTCAGCGATGAGTTGTGGCTGACTGAGCAGAGCCGCCTGGATTCACCGCTATACATCTTCACCCGCCTCGACGACCGTAGCCCCACGTCGGGTTGGCTCGGGCTGGAGGTGGACGGCCCGGACCTGATCAACGCCCTGCAGCATGAAAAAGCCGGGGACTTCATGTTGCTTGACGGCGCCGGGCAGCTGATTTTCAGCAGCACGCCTCATCAACCGTCGGCTGCGCAGGTGCTGCGCCAGTATCACGCCACGGCCAGCTTTGGTTGGGAAGGCAGCCGCTGGCTGCCGGATCGCTTGGCCATTCGCAAGCACCTGGGTTACTCCCAGTGGCAGATCGTCTACAGCCTGGAGCTGAGTTCACTGTTGCCCAGCCTGGCCATGCCGTTGTTGCTGTGCCTGCTGTTGTGCGCAGCGGCCAGCTTGTTGATGGTGCGGTTGGTGCGGCGCATCGATCAGCGTTTGATTATCCCGGCAGCCAATCGCATCGAAGCGCTGGTGGAGAGTGAGGCATTCAGCAGTGCGGTGATTCGCATCGCGCCAGTGGCCTTGTGCGTGCTGCGCCGCAGCGACGGCGAGGTAGTGCTGGAAAACCCCCTGTCCCGGCAATGGCTGGGCAACGGCCACGAGCGCCAGCAACTGTGTCACGGCTGGATTCGCCGCGCGTTCGATGAGTCGGAACAAAGCAGCACCGACGAGCTGCAAATGGCCGACGGTCGTCACCTGTACCTGAGTTTCGCGCCAACCCGTTACCAGCGTGAGGAGGTGCTGATCTGCGCCTTCAGCGACATCACCGAACGCAAGCAGGTGGAGTTGGCCCTGCAGCAGGCGCGCACGCTGGCGGACGCGGCGAATGAGGCCAAGACCCTGTTCCTGGCAACCATGAGCCATGAAATCCGCACGCCATTGTATGGCGTGCTGGGCACCCTGGAATTGCTTGCGCGCACCGACCTTAACAGCCAGCAGCGTGGCTACCTGAATGCCATCGAGGGCTCGTCGGCGAACTTGCTGCAAATGATCTGCGATGTGCTGGACGTGTCGAAAATCGAAGCGGGACAACTGTCCCTAGAGTTCAGCACGTTCTCACCGATCGAGTTGGTGCAGGAAGTGATCCAGGGCTACGCAGGCGCCGCCCAAAGCAAGGGCCTGCAGTTGTTCGCCTGCCTCGACCCGCAGTTGCCCGACCACGTGAGCGGGGATGTCACACGCATCCGCCAGATCCTGAATAACCTGCTGAACAACGCGCTGAAATTCACCGAAAGCGGCCGGATTGTCTTGCGTCTGCGCCTGGAAAGCCGTGAAGGCGAGCGCACGATGTTGCAGTGGCAGGTAGTCGACACCGGCAAGGGCATCGCCGAGGAAGACCAGCGGTACCTGTTCGAGCCGTTCTTCCAGGTCAGCGGCAATGCGAATGTGGTCGCCGGCAGCGGCCTGGGCTTGTCGATCTGCAAGCGCCTGATGCACTTGATGAACGGCACCTTGCGGGTGGTCAGCGAACCGGGCCTGGGCAGCAGCTTTTCCTTCACCTTGCCGCTGGAGCAAGTCAACGACGACGACCAGGCTCCCTGGGCGCAGCCGCTGCTCGGCGAGCGGGTGTATGTGGTGTCGCCGGTGCGTGAGCTGGCGGAAAGTGTTGGCGGCTGGTTGCGTCGCTGGGGCGCGCGCGCGCAACTCGGTGCGCCGGAGTCCGCCGAGGCCGACCCCGGCGCGGTATTGGTCGAGCTGTATCCCGGCCCGACCGAGCCCGACCAGTTGCTGCATTGGTCCGGGCCGCGGGTGATGGCCGCGGTCGACGAGCATGGCGCTTATCCCTGGCAGATCGGCCTGAACAACCTGCAGGCGCTCAACCGCGCGGTCAGCCGCGCCCAGGGCAGCGAAGAGTTGTTGTCGCCGAGGATCAGCGAGAAGCCCACCGAGTTCAGCCTCAACCTGCGCCTGCTGGTGGCCGAAGACAACCTGATCAACCAGTTGATCCTGCGCGACCAGTTGGAAGAGCTCGGCTGCAGCGTGGTGCTGGCCGGCGACGGCATTGAAGCGCTGTCATTGTGGGGTGATACCGCGTTCGACATGATTCTCACCGACGTCAACATGCCACGCATGAACGGCTATGAACTCACCGAACAACTGCGTCGCCTGGGTTGCTCACTGCCGATCATCGGGGCCACCGCCAACGCGATGCTCGACGAAGCCGAGCGCTGCCTGAACGCTGGCATGGATCATTGCCTGGTCAAGCCGTTCACCCTGCGCGCCCTCTACCAGTGCCTGCATCGCTATCAGAGGAGGGTGCTTTGAGCGCCTATCGCGTACTCATCGTGGAAGACCATCCTTTCCAGCATGAGTACTTGATCAACGTCTTCCAGGCCATCGGCGGGTTTGACGTCGATGTGGTCTGGGATGGCGCCACCGCGCTGCAACGCCTGGCCCGACAGCGCTACGATCTGCTGCTCAGCGACTTGATGATGCCGGGGATGGACGGTGTGCAACTGATCCAGCACTTGGCCCGCATGCACGCGCCGCCTGCGCTGGCGCTGATGAGCGTGGCGTCGCGGCGCATGCTGGTGGGCGCCGGGCAGGTGGCCGGGAACCTCGGCCTGACCGTCGCCGGGCTAATCTCCAAGCCGGTGCGCGAACGCGAGGTGCGCACCCTGCGCGATTGCCTCGACAAACTCGCCGAGCAGGCGCGCACGCCGTGTTGCCACCGGGGTGTCAGCCATGCCCGGGAGAACCTTGAGCGCGCCTTGGCCAATGGTGAAATCCAGGCGTGGTTCCAGCCGAAAAAATCCCTGCATGACGGGCGCATCGTGGGCGCCGAAGCCCTGGCACGCTGGGTGCACCCGGTGGAAGGGTTATTGATGCCCGGCGCGTTTCTTGACGACATCGAGCGCCTTGACCTGGAAACCCGCTTGCTCACCTGCATTCTCAGCCAAACCCTCATCGCCCAGGCCCAGTGGGCGCAACTCGGTTACCGGCTGCCGGTGTCGATCAACCTGCCCACGCATTTGCTCGACCAGAGCGACCTGGTCGACCGCCTGCTTGCCCAGGTGCAAAGCCGCGACGCCGAACCCCGGCAAATTACCTTCGAATTGATGGAAAGCTCCACCACACGGCTGCCCAGTAACTACTACGCTGGAGCATGTCGCTTGCGCATGATGGGCTTTGGGTTGGCGCAGGATGACTTCGGCAAGGGGTTCAGTTCCTACTTCAACCTGGTGTCGACGCCGTTCAACGAGGTCAAGATCGACCGGTCACTGGTGCATGGCTGTGCCGAGAACGAAAGCCTGGCGTCGGCCTTGCAAAGCATTGTCGAGCTGGGCCGCAAACTCGGGCTGACCACCATCGCCGAGGGCGCCGAGACCCAGGCGGAGCTGGCGGTGTTGCGGCGTATCCGCTGCGATCAGGTGCAGGGTTTCCTGATCTCCCATGCCGTGGCGGCGGAAAAATTCAGCGCCCTGTTAATCGAGGATGGCCCTGCGCCAGCACTTATGTGAGTGGCCAGGGTCACACAGTCAAGAAGCCCGAAGGAAGGGTCGCCCGGTCAGCCGGGCGTTATTGGCCAATGCCGGGATCAAGCATAGGCCCCATATCCTGATTCAGGCTTCTGCGGTACTGACGATGAAACATGCAAGTCTGCGCCTGGACAAGCTGGCGCAAAGCTCTCAACGCTTGAACAAAGCCCTGTTATTGCTCACGGGGCTCGCCTTGTTGCTGTCCAGCAGTTGCTATTGGGCGGTGTCGCGGTTGCTCGACGCTGAACAGGAAAAGGTCGAGTTCCACTTCGCCCGCGTGGTGGAGATCATCCATGAGCACGAGGCGTTCCTGCGCAACGTGGCCAGTGGCTACAGCCGCAGCAACGCGCCGCCGCTGCCGGCCGTGCAGTCGACCTCGGTGGTGGAGTTGCAGCACGAAGGCGGGCAGGTGGTGTTGCAGGCCAAGGGGTTTGCGATGTCGCTACCCTTCACCTTGTCCCACGCCGAGACGTTCTCGGCGGATGACACGCGCCGGGCACTGGCGTTTGGCGTGCAACTGACTGACTACTACGGCGGCTACTGGGCCAGCTCGTTTTACGCCTCGCCGCAGCTGTTCGTGTTCACCCCCAATGCCGTCGCCAGCCTGGCCGTGCCCGGCGTGGGCGGCTTGCGCCAGCACCAGCCATTGTTGCGCGAGCAGTACCGCGACGTGGTGAGCCGCTTGCAGCAACTGCAACAGAGCCAAAGCCTCCTGCTGACCGACAGCCGCGTGCGCTGGATGCGTGCGCCGCCGCAGTTGTACCAGAACAGCCGCAGCGTGGTCGCGATGATCGGCCTCGACGCGCCTGCCGCCGTATTGCCGGCCAATCAGCCTCAGGGCCTGCTCACGCTGGCGGCGGTGGTGGACACCTCGCAGGTCGACGAAATCGAGCGAGTACTGCAACTGTCGGTCTACAACCAGTTCACCCTGATCTCGCCCCAGGGCGACGTGTTGCTCGGCAGCCTCGGCGATGAACACATGGCGCCCCTGGGCCTGAGCTTCAACAGCCAGGGTTTGCGCTTCAAGATGCTCAGCGAGGGTGGCGAGCACTGGACCGGCCTGTACGCCATCAGCTATCAGGATTTCCTGCGCTACGCCAAATGGCCGCTGCTGGGCCTTGGCCTGACGTTTCTGGCGGCCGTGCTGCTGGGCTGGTGGATCAACCATTGGTACAAGACCCGCATCGTCAGCCCGGCGCAACGCGCGCAGGAGCGTCTGTTCGAGAGCGAGGCATTCAACCGCATCATGCTGCACAACGCCCCGGTGGGATTGTGCGTAGTGCGCCGCAGCGATCACCAGTTACTCCTGGAAAACCAGCGCGCGCTGCAATTGCAGGGCACCGCACCGCTGCTCGACGTGCTCAAGGCCAACGATGGCCCGGACACCCCCGGCGAGATGTGCCTGGCGGTGGAGGGGCGGTACTTGCAGGTCGTGGTGGTGGCGGCGCGGTACGAAGGTGAGGACGTGTTCCTCTGCGGCTGCAACGACATCACCCGACACGTGGACGAAGCCCAGTTGCTGACCCAGGCGCGCCAGGAAGCCACCGAAGCCAACGAGGCCAAAACCGTGTTCCTGGCAACCATGAGCCATGAAATCCGCACCCCGCTGTACGGCGTGCTCGGCAATCTGGAACTGATGGCCCTGACCGACATGAGCGAGCGCCAGCGCCACTACCTGGAAATTATCCAGGGTTCGTCCACTGTGCTGTTCCAGTTGATCAGCAACGTACTGGATGTATCGAAAATCGAATCCGGGCAAATGGCCGTGGAAGCGGCGCCGTTCAGCCCGGGCCAGTTGGTGGCGGAATCGGTGTTGGCGTTCAGCGCGACCGCGCGCAATAAAGGCTTGCAGATCGATGCCGAGATCGACCCGCTGCTACCGCCGCAACTGCTTGGCGATGCTGGCCGCATCCGGCAGGTCCTGCATAACCTGCTGGGCAACGCGATCAAGTTCACCGACTCCGGGCGCGTGCGTTTGCGCCTGATGGTGCAGCAACTACTTGACGATAAAGTGACCCTGCAATGGCAGGTCACTGACACCGGCGTGGGCATTCCGGAAAAGGCGCTGGACCAGTTGTTCAAGCCGTTTTATCAGGTAGCGGGCGACCAGGACGGCAATGGCGCCGGCCTGGGCCTGTCTATCTGCTCGCGCTTGAGTGAGTTGATGGGCGGCAGCATGCGCGTGGTCAGCGAGCCAGGGTTGGGCAGCAGTTTTTCGCTGTTCATCACCTTGCCGGTGCTTCAGGAAACCCTGCCCTCTGCGGAACAACCGCCGATGCCGCCGTGCCTGGACGCACCGTGCCTGAACGTGCGCGTGCTGGTCGCCGAAGACAACCCGGTCAGCCAGGCCGTGCTGCAAGAACAGCTCGAGGCCCTTGGCGCCCACCCCACCGTAGCGCGTGACGGCGAGCATGCGCTGCAAATCTGGGGTTCGCAGCCGTTCGACCTGGTGATCACCGACATCAATATGCCGCGCCTCAACGGCTACGACCTGGCCCGCGCGTTGCGTGAACAAGGCGTCCAGGTGCCGATCATCGGCGTCACCGCCAATGCCCTGCGCGAGGAGGGCGAGCGTTGCCTGGCGGTGGGCATGAACGCGTGGGTGGTCAAACCGCTGAGCCTGAGCATGCTGCGCCAGGCGTTAATGGCGCACTGCCGGCGAGCCACGGCCTTGCCGGTGGTGCAGGTGGACCGGGACCGCGAAGGCTGGATCGAGCTTTCCCCGGCCATGCGCCAACTGATGGCCGACACGTTGCTGGTGGATGTGCAGCAGATCGAACAAGGCCTGACGGCCGGCGATGCCACCCTCGTACGTGAGCGTTTGCACAGCCTCAACGGCGCGCTGGCCAGTGTGCGTGCCGGGGAACTGTCCAGCGCTTGTCAGGCATGGGAGAACACCCTGTACGACGCACCGCTGGATACATACGCCACCACGCAGATTCGAGGCGTGTGCGCACGGCTTACAGCGGTTGCGCAGTGCTTGCTGGCAGAGTCGCAAACTTGATGAAAGCCCATTACAAGGAAGATAAAGAATGCGAGAAATGAACGTTGTGATCGCCGATGACCACCCGATCGTACTGGTGGGCGTGCGCGAAATTGTGCAGCGTGATTCACGCTACAGCCTGGTGGGCGAGGCGGTCAGTTCCAGTCAACTGATCGAGCAGTTGCGCAAGCACCGGCCGCAAGTCCTGATCACCGATTTCAACATGCCGGGTGACGACACCTATGGCGATGGGTTGAAGCTGATCGAGTACATCCTGCGTCACTTTCCCGCGACCCAGGTGCTGGTGCTGACCATGATTTCCAACAGCCTGATTCTCACCCGCTTGCAGGAGTTGGGTGTGGCCGGGGTGATCCAGAAGAACCACCTGCACGGCGAGATCGAAAAGGCCCTCGGCGCGATCAGTGCCCAGCGCAGTTACCGCGCACCGGAGCCCGCCGCGACTTCGGTCTTGGCCAATGTGACCCAGGTGCAGGCGCGCTTCCAGAGCCTGTCGCCACGGGAGATGGAAGTGCTGCGTTTATTCGTGACGGGCATGAGCGTGAGCGATATCGCGCGGCAGTTGAGCCGCAGCAACAAGACCGTCAGCGCGCAGAAGATTTCGGCCATGCGCAAGCTGGAGGTGGACAGTGACCAGGCGCTGCTGACCTATTGCATCGAAGCCCGGCAGTTTCAGTAATCAGCGGTACGTCATCTGCATCAACAGGGTGGCTTTGTAGCTACCCGCCTCGGGCAGCTCGCCCAGGGACACGGGCTTGACGCGCAGGGTCAGCGCCAACGGTTCGTCTTCTACCGGCCAGGTGCCGGTTTGGCCCAGGCCGATCCCCGGCTTGTCGGTCTTGTCACGCAGTTGCACCTGCAACCCCAGGGATGGGAGATTGGTGAGCAGCACCGGGCTGACGGTGAGGGCCCGGGCCATGCCCGCCGACAAACTCAGCTCGACCTGAGCGCCCGCCTGACAGTCGAAGACCAGCGGCACATCGGTGGCGACGGTGCTGCCGTCGGCCAACTGGTTGAGGTTGACCTTGCCCAGGTCCACCTGTTGCGTACTCGGAAACCTTGCGGTGCACGGCGGTGCGGTCAGCTTGCCGCTGACGTCGATCTGCGCTTCTTCCGCCGCTTGCGCAAGGGCGGTGCTGGCTACGGCCAGCAGCATCCAGGCGAGCGCTTTCATAGGTAATTGAGGGTCATGACCATCGACGAGGTGAACGCGCCCGGCGCCAGCGTGCCGCGTTCGACCAGTTGCGCCTTGAGGCTGATATCCACGTCGCCGCTGAGGTTGGTGTATTTCTTGACGGTGCCATTGAGGTTTGCCGCCGTGTTGTCCGCCCACAGCAACGACACACCGAGGTTATCCGCCGTGGTCTTGGCCACGGTGGAGGTGTAGGTGCCGTTATTGGACGTGAAGCTGACATTTAGCGAAGAACCCGACGAGCACTTCAAGCGCACCGGCACTTCCACAGTGCCGGTGGTCGCCACCTGGTCAGTACGCACGTCGCCAAATGCGGCGGTCAGGGTTGTGCCGGTACTCAATACGCACGGTGGGCGGGTGAGGGTGCCGCTGACGGTGATATTCACCACGTCGGCAGCGTGAGCGGTGCTGCTGAGCAGCATCAGGGCGAGCAGTGGAGTTTTCATGGCAAGGCCCTCATTGATAGTCGATGTTCAGCGTGTATTGGCTCTGAAACGCACCCGTCGGTGATTGCCCGGCCGCCAGTTGTGGCTTGAAGCTCAGGTTTACGTCATTGCTGCCCACGCGTAACTGCATAAAGCGCGGGGTAGTGAAGTTCACCGGGTTCAGGGTGTCGGTCCACAGCGCCTGCATGTTCAAACCTGCCAGCGAGGTGCGCGTCACACCGGTAGTAGGGCTGACTACCGTCTGGTTTGGAAGCAGGTAGACGTTGGCTCGCATCTGCGCCGAGCATTTAATTGACACTGTGGTCGACTGCATCTGGTTATTGAGGTCGCTGTTGCTGATAGAGCCGAAACGCAGGTTGACGCTGCCGGGTGAACTCAGGCTGCAGGCAGGCGGGACTACGGTGTATGAAAACCCTGTGTTAAGAAACCACTCGCCATAACCCAGCCAGTTTTCCGAGGTAACGCCCAGCAACACCCCTATCCAACGTGTGCCTGCAGTTTGGGGTGCTGTGCCCACCAGAATGTAGCGGTAAGGCACCACAGTATTAAGGGGTAGAGGCCGGCAGTAGCCGCCCAGGCAATTGCGGCTGTATTGGCCGATATTCAGATCGTATAAATAGATGTTGTTATACGGGTCGGACCATCTCAACGGGGCTTGATTCGGGCCGCTCATGTAGTTGATTCGCGTATTTAAACCGGCTGAATAGGGGAATGCGCGGCGAACGGTGCACGTGCCCTCGAAGACGATCCTGATCGCCTGGCCCGGTGTAAACGTGTAGCCGCCGCTCGGAACGCCTGGCACTGTGCAGTTGAGATTCCCTTCGACCAACGCTTGCGCCTGTTGTGAAAGGCAGCTCAATACTGCGCACAACAGCGCAAGCATCAGCCGTCCACGCACCTTATGTGTTGCTTTAACGATCATGTCAGGAATCCTTGGCACCCGACCCACCGGCCGCGCGCTCACATTGAATATTCATTTGGGTGATGCCGCCGTCGGCAGGCGCTGTTTCGTCCAGCTTCAATTCACGGCTGCACCACGGCTGGCCGTCGACGCTGACCAACAACCGCGCCTCGGGCGGCACGCCGGTCAGGAACGCGCGGCCTTTGTCGGCCACCAGGGTGTTGCCGAGGGCGCGGCCATCCGGGGCAAGCAATTCGGCGCGGGCGGCAAACGGCGCTGCTTCGCCAAGGGTGTCGCTGATGCGAAACAGGATGCGTTGGCCGCGCCGGGTGTCGAAGTCGGCCAGTACAAACGCGCCGCGGTTTGGCGTGACTTCCTGCACCGGCTCGGCGATGTCGACGTCAGACGGCATCGACTGGGTGTCCAGCGACACGCGGTTTTTGCGATAGGGCAGGGCCTGCGGCACCACGGTGTAGCCATTGCTGTTGGTGCGCACACCGCGCTTGTTGCTGATGCCCACGTCGGCGGCGCCCGGTGTGGCGACGATCACATTGGTTTCGCCCAATGGCTGGCTGAACATCAGGTTGCTGCCATACGCCACCACCGAACCTTCGACGCCCATGTCCAGTTGGCGGCTGCCGGTGGTCTCGTTATAGGCACCGCGCACAATCGCGTTGGGCGCGTCGTATTGCGCGGCGAAGGTGCCGCCGGTCTGGCGTTGCGCGCCGCTGACTTGCTGCGACACACCCGCGCTGTAGGCCAGCGTATCGTCCTCGAACGCGTTGCCGCTCAGGGTCGCGGTGCGTGATGCCGAGCCCCGCGCGCTCTGGTTCATGTTGGCCGTAACGCGCTGGCTGCGCGTGCCGCCCAGGGGCATGCTGATGCTCAGGGACAGGCTGCGGTCGTCGCTGTTGGCGCCTTTGTTCAGGCCCAGCCCAAGGGAGTAGGAAATGTCCCCGACGCTCGCGCTGTATCCCAATTGGATCGAGGTGTCGGCCTTGCTCTTGTCCCAGTAGGCGGTTTTCGACACGTTGGCATAGACCCCGCCGTAGCCGCCCAATTGCTGCGACACGTTGGCGGTGAAGTTGCTTTTCATGTGGCCGCTGCGGTACGTGTCCAGGGTTTGCTCGGTGCTGCGGCTGTTCAGCGCTTCGTTGAACGAGTAGTAGCCGCCGGTGGAGTAGCGGTAGCCGATCAGGCTGAAGTTGGTGTCGGTGGCCGCCAGGGACTTGGAATAGCGAAAGCGAAACGACTGGCCGCTGGACGTGGTTTTCTCCCGGGCCACGGCGTCGCTGCGGGCGTGGGTCACGTCCACCGAGATCGCGCCAAAGCCGGCAAAGTCGTGGGCAAAACCCAGCAGGCCGGCGTTGTATTGATTACTCAGCAGGCTGCCGCCAAACAGCGTGGTGCTGCCGCTCAAACCGCGTCGTAGGGAGGCCTGGATAAATGTTGGGGTTTGCTGCACAAAGGACGATTGCGCCGGGCGGTATTGGCCGGCGAATACCGAATAGCTTTGCTGGCCTTCGCGCAGCATGTAGGGCACCGACGAGAACGACTGGGTGTAGACCTGGCGCTGGCCGTCCGGGCCTTCCACGGTGACTTCGATGTCGCCATTGCTGGCGGTGGGGTACAGGTCGGTCAAGGCGAACGGCCCCGACGGCACCCATTGCTCATGGATCACATAGCCGCGCTGGCGGATGATCACCCGCGAGCGGCCATTGGCAATGCCGCGAATCACCGGGGCGAATTCGCGGGCCTGGTCGGGCAGCATGTCCAGATCAGAGGCGATGCCCAGCCCGCGATAGGGGATCGCGTCAAACAGGTCGCCTTCGGTGGTGGAATCGCCCAGGGTGGCGATCGCCATCATATTGCCCATGTCGCGCTGGGCGTAGGTTTCCAGCGACTCCCAGCGCCCGGGCGTGGTGCTGCCTTTTTGCCAGGTCGAAAAATTGCGCAGGCGCCAGGCCCCGGCATTCACGCCGCTCCTCAGGCTGCCGAACTGGTCCTGGCGGCGGCCGGTATCGGACTCCACGGTGCTGCCGGTGAAGCTGTAGTTGGTGAAGGCCACCTGTTCGCCGTTACTCCATTGCCGACGGCGCACTTCAAAAGGGATGCTGCCCAGGTAGGCCTGTGGGATTTCAATCGACAGGATCTGGCGGTTGAAGTCGTAGTCGTAGCTCACGCCGGCCAGGCCCTGATCGAACGCAATGCAGGTGGGGTCGGCGTCGGTGCGGTTTTGCAGGGCCGTGTCGGCCACGCCCTGGGCGCGGAAGAACTCGACATCCAGGCAGGGGAACAGGCCGGTGCTCGAGCGTTCCTGGGTGCCGGTGGCGCGGATGAAACGCACATCACGCTGTTCGATCGAGCGCTGGTTGAGCTGGATATCCACCCGGTAAATCCCCGGCAACTGGCCGTCGCTCATGGCGCTGACCTGTTGTTTCACAGCGGCCGAACTCTGCCCGCCGCCGATTTCGAGAAACGACGCATCGAACTCGTAGCCGGCGTGTGCGGGGGCCAGGTGCAAGGCGGCGGCGGCCACGAGCGGGCAGCCGAAAGCCTTCACGGCCCGACGGCGCATGAATGGGAATGAACGGAGCATGGTCGTTCCTGAAAAGGCGTTCCGGGGTTGTCGCGTGGGTATCAGTGAATGCGGATGACGGGGGCGGTCACGATGCTGCCGTAGTCATCGATGTAGCTCAGTTGCACTTCATCGCCGGCCTTTGCCTGGATCGGCAGCTCACGCGCTTCGCCTGGGCGCAGCACATCCGGCGCCTGGGTGATCGGCAGGCCGTTGAGCTTCAGTTCGCTGACCACCACGTGCAGCTTGGAGGCGTTATTGACGGCCAATGCACCCGCTTGGGCCTTCCAGTTCACTTGCGCCACCGCGTCCTTGAGCGAACCTTTGAGGCCGGCCGGGCGGTAGAACAGTTTGATCGTGGTCTTGAGCGCGATCTGCAGCACGTTCTTGCCTTTTTGATCGTCGCTCATGGCCGGGATTGCCTTGACGTTCATCAGGAACAGGCTTTCGCGGTCCTGGGGCACTTCTGGGCCACCGGTAAAAATGATGCGCAGGATATTTTCCTTGTCGGCATCCAGCCGGAACAGCGGCGGCGTGACGATAAAGTTATCGACGCTTTCCTCGTTGCCACTGCCGAAGTGGCTGACCCAGGACTGCACGAGGTAAGGCGAGGTGTCGTCGCGGTTGCTGACGCTCAGGTTGGCTTCGTTGGAAGCGCCGTCGTAGATCAGTCGCGTGGCGCCGACGGTGACGGCGGCGTTGGCGGCGCTGTGCCAGAGCGGCAGCAGGGCGAGCAGAAGATAGACTTTCAAACGCATGACAGGGGGACCTCCGGAAGCCCGCGGGCCGGCGCGCGAACGCCTGGCCCACGGTGTTGACGAGCAATTACTTGTAGGTAACGTCGAAGCTGGCCAGCGCGTGCACCTGACCGGTGCTGATGCCGGAGGTGGTCACCGCGTCGTCGCCTTCACCGGTGGTGGTGTCGGCGACGGTGCGCACGTAGGCAGCGGTAAAGTCGAAGGTATTGGACTGTGCACGCAGGTCGTAATCGGCGGTCGGCGTGTTCAGTGGCAGTTTGTTGCCGTTACGGGAGTCGGTGATCTGGATCGCGATGCCGCGCACCTGGTTTTCACCGGTCAGGCCCAGTAATGTCGGGTCGCTGGCGTCTTGCTGGCCGCTGAAGGTGATCGCGACGTTTTTACGGGTCGCGGTGCTGCAGTTGTCCAGGCTGATGGAAAACGGCTTGGCTTTATCGGTGAGCACCGAACCCACGGTGGGCGCGAAGTCAGCGATGCGCACCGGGTCCAGAGTCACCGACTTGTTCACGTCGCCGGTGGTGATGGTGCAGGCGTTATCGGTGACGGAACCGGTGAATTCGATCTGCCCGTCCGCCGCCTGAGCGGTGCCGGCCAGCAACCAGCAAGCGCCGCAGGCGAGGGTGAGTTGGCTCAGTTTGTTCAGCATTGCAGTGCCTCTTTTAAGAGAAGGAAGGTTGTCTGCCTACCCGTCAGGTAAGCCAATCCATAGTGCAATGCTGTGTTTTAGAGGCACATGAGACGAATCTTAAAAACTGGCGAACTGATGGCCGCCCGACCGCTGAGTCCATATAAGGCGCCGAGCGTGATATTCTGCGCGCCATCTTGGTCTAGCCTCTATCGAGTACGTACACCCGTATACGTCCCGGTGGTTAGCTGGCGCCCAGGTAGCTGAAGCCAATAATGATAAGAAGTCAGCGCAGAAGGGACATAAAAGTGAGGTCGATACGTCGGCCTTGTGTGCCCACCCTGCGGTCCCCGAATGAATGTGCACACCCCGCGGTGCGTTGCCTGGCGCAGCGTGATTGAGGGTTGCCCATGATCAGGGGCAGTGGGGCGGATGGCGTTTTATCATAGGTGCTACTGATGTTTAAAAAAGTAAACACTGCCCTGCTGGGGCTGGCTTTGTCGATGGGGATCACTTCCGTTCACGCGGAAGAGGCAAAGAAAGTCGATGTGCTGCTGATCGGCGGCGGCATCATGAGTGCAACCCTGGGTGTGTGGCTCAATGAGCTGCAACCGGATTGGTCGATGGAGATGGTCGAGCGCCTCGATGGCGTGGCCGAAGAAAGCTCCAACGGCTGGAACAACGCCGGTACCGGTCACTCGGCTTTGGCTGAGCTGAACTACACCCCGGAAGACAAGAACGGCAACGTTGAGATCCCGAAAGCGGTCGAGATCAACGAAGCGTTCCAGATCTCCCGTCAGTTCTGGTCCTGGCAGGTTCAGCAGGGCGTCCTGAAGAACCCACGTTCGTTCATCAACTCCACTCCGCACATGAGCTTCGTGTGGGGGGATGACAACATCAAGTTCCTGAAGAAGCGTTACGAAGCGCTGCAGGCGAGCCCGCTGTTCGCCGGCATGCAGTACTCCGAAGACCCGGCGCAAATCGCCAAATGGGTTCCGCTGATGATGGAAGGGCGTGACCCGAACCAGAAAATCGCGGCCACCTGGACCCCGATCGGTACGGACGTGAACTTCGGCGAGATCACGCGCCAGTTCGTCGCTCACCTGCAAACTACGCCGAAGTTCGACCTGAAACTGTCGAGCGAAGTGCAGGACATCACCAAGAACGCCGATGGCACCTGGCGTGTCAGCTACAAGAACCTGAAAGACGGCACCAAGACTGAAACCGACGCCAAGTTCGTGTTCATCGGCGCGGGCGGCGGTGCACTGCACCTGCTGCAGAAGTCGGGCATTCCTGAAGCCAAGGAATACGCGGGTTTCCCTGTTGGTGGTTCGTTCCTGGTCACCGATAACCCAACGATTGCCGAGCAGCACCTGGCCAAGGCCTACGGTAAAGCTTCCGTTGGCGCACCGCCGATGTCGGTTCCGCACCTGGACACCCGCGTGCTGGATGGCAAGCGCGTGATTCTGTTTGGCCCATTCGCTACCTTCTCGACCAAGTTCCTGAAAGAAGGCTCGTACCTGGACCTGCTGACCAGCACCACCACCCACAACATCTGGCCAATGACCAAAGTCGGTATCCGCGAATACCCACTGGTCGAGTACCTCGCCGGCCAACTGATGCTGTCGGATGACGACCGCTTCAAGGCGCTGCAAGAGTACTTCCCGAACGCCAAGAAAGAAGACTGGCGCCTGTGGCAGGCCGGTCAGCGTGTGCAGATCATCAAGCGTGACGAAGAGCAGGGCGGCGTCCTGAAACTCGGTACCGAAGTGGTCAGCTCCGCCGACAACACCATCGCCGGCCTGTTGGGTGCATCGCCAGGCGCGTCCACCGCGGCTCCGATCATGCTGACCGTGCTGCAGAAAGTGTTCAAGGAACAGGTTGCTTCCCCGGCCTGGCAGGAAAAGCTGCACCAGATCGTGCCTAGCTACGGCACCAAGCTGAACGACAGCCCTGAAGCTGTGGCTAAAGAATGGGCCTACACCGCCAACATTCTGCAGCTGACGCCTCCACCTGCGATTCCGCAGCTGACTGCTCCGAAAGCCACCGAGGCTGCAAAGCCTGCGGCTGAGCCGAGCAAGCCAGCTTCTGACCTCGCGCTGTAAGACGTTGGTGAGGTCCTGATTCAGGGCCTGCGCAACGTAAAAAGCCCGCTGAACCGGTGACGGTCAGCGGGCTTTTTTGCAGGTGTCACCAATGAGCGGGTACTTCGACCTGCCGCTCTGCAGCTGCCAACGCTGCCTTCAGTCCCTCTTTATCCAGAGGTATGCAGTACGCCGGCTTGGCGCGTTCAAACCGCCAGCTCTCATCCAGCCCACCGGCATCTACTGCGTCGAAGCCGATCTCGTCCAGCAGGGCGATGACTTGCGCCTTGGCTGCCGGGTCATCCGCCGCGACCGGGAGCGCGCGCCGGTCGGGTGCGCCGCGGCTGCGAGCATCCTGGGTCAGGTCCGGCGCCAGGATAGCGTTGAACACTTTCACCACATTTGATTGCGACAGGTGCTCGGCCACCAACCGGCTGGTGGTGGTTTCAAAGCGGTCGAGCACGGGAATATGGCCGTCGCGGTTCGGGTAGTAGTTGTTGGCATCCATCACGGTTTTGCCTTCCAGCCACTGCGCCGGCACGCTGCGGTAATGTTCGAACGGAATCGCCAGCAGGACCAGTTCGCCAAATTGCGCGGCGTCTTGCGCAGTACCCACTTGAACCCCACGAATGCCACTCAGCACGCTGCTCATCGACTGCGGGCCGCGGGAGTTGCTCAACATCACTTCATGGCCGGCCGCCAACGCCAACTGCGCAACGGCGCGTCCGATAAAGCCTGCTCCGATAATGCCAATTTTCATGTCGGTGCTCCTGAGTTGAGAGAGACGTTATGATGATTGGCTACTGGATGAGGATAAATGGCCGTTCTGGTCTTGGTGTTGTTACTGGGAGTGGTGAATGATGGACCGCCTTTCAAGCATGAGTGCCTTTGTGATGGCTGCCGAACTGGGGTCCTACGCCCGTGCTGCCGAACGCCTGGGAATGTCGCCGCAGATGGTAGCCAAGCATGTGGCGGCGCTGGAGCGGCGGCTGGGCGCACGCCTGCTCAACCGCACCACACGCCGGCAAAGCCTGACGGAGTTGGGAAGCGCGTACTACGAGCGCTGCAAACATATCCTGACAGAGGCAGAGGCCGCAGACTCCCTCGCCCAGATCATGAATGACACACCACGGGGCAAGCTCAAGATCAGCGCCCCAGTGACTTTTGGCTCCTACAGCCTGATGCCACTGGTGACCGAATTTTTACGCGACAACCCCGAGGTGGAAATCGACCTGCACCTGACCGACCGGTTTGTCGACCTGGTGGAGGAGGGCTACGAAGTGGCGTTCCGTATCGGCCCGCTGGCGAACAGCAGCCTCACGGCCCGGCCGCTGCAGCCCTACCGCCTGGTGGTCTGTGCGGCACCCAAATACCTGGCCGAGCGCGGCACGCCGCTGACGCCCGCTGACCTTGAACACCACGAGTGCCTGGGATACGCCTACTGGTCACGTCCGGCTGATCGCGAATGGTCGTTCTACCAAGGCGCCGTCCTGCACAAGGCCCAGGTCGCCAGCCGCCTGCACGTGAATGAAAGCCGGGCCTTGATGTCGGCCGCGCGGGATGGTTTCGGGGTTGTGCTGGGGCCTGAGGATTTCTTACGCTCGGCGCTCAAGAGCGGTGAGTTGGTGCGAGTGCTGCCGGACTATGAGGCGCCAAGTCGGCAGATGCATTTGCTCTACACCGCGAATCGCCAGCGCACCGCCAAGCTGCGGCGATTTGTCGATGCGGTGCTGTTGCGTTTCGGACCACCCTAGACGCTGAAGCCGGCCTTGACCTGCTCATACAGATGCAGTGCCAACAGGTTGCTGCTGTCGCCAAGCAGGTACAGGTGATGCAGCGGCAGCGGCGGCAGTTCAGCTCCAGCAATCTGGCGCGTCAATCCCTTACCCATGCGGCTTTCTTCCACCAACCCCACCGCCATGCCACTGCGGATACACGCTTCAACAGCGGGCGAACTCGCGCTTTCCAGCAGCACCCGATAGTAAGTGCCGTGCTCCTTCAGCGCTCGAATCGCTGCAGCGCGATAAGGGCAACCTGTCAGTTGCACGGCAATCGGCAGTGGCGCCTGCGGTGGGCAGCTGAAGTGTTCGGCGGCCACCCACAGCGGCTGGATTTCTCCCAGGCGCTCGCCTTGTTCCAACGGCTGGGCGCTGACAATCAGGGCCAGGTCCAGCTGCCTGCTGGCGAACAGCGTGAGCAGTTCGCCACTGGAGCGCGCTTCTACCTCCAGTTCCAGCAGTGGGTTGTCGGCGACCAGGCGGGGCAGGAACTCCTGCATGAAGTCTGGCGCGTAAGAATCAGGCAAACCCAGGCGAATCTTGCCCTGCATGCGTTGCGGCGTGAGGGAGGCCAGCAAGCGGTCGTGGCTCTTGAGGAATTCGGTGGTTTCGCCCAGGAGTTTTTTGCCGTACATCGTCAGTTCAACCCCCTGGTTGCTGCGGCTGAACAGGCGTTGGCCGACCTGGTCTTCGAGCTTCTGGATCTGCGTGGTCACCGTCGAGGCACTGCGGTGCACATGATTGGCCGCTTCGTTGAATCGCTGGAAGCGCGCCACCGCGTGGAAAGTGCGCAACAGATCAATATTCAGTTGTTTGCTCATGATTCCACTTTTAAGGATTAGTGGTACAGATTATTCAAATATACAGAATCATGCGCGGCACTTAGCCTTTTGGTCAATCAAGCGAACCGGAGGCTCAATGAAGCGATCAACCGTGGGGCGGCTGCTGTTACAGGCGGTGTTCGTGCTGTCGTGGAGTTCGGGGTTTATCGGCGCGAAACTGGCGACCCGGAGTGATGGCGTGTTCAACGTGCTGTTCTGGCGTTTCTTGCTGGTGTCGTTGTGCCTGGCGCTGTTTTTGAACGTGCGGCTGCTGAAGGTTTCCTGGGCACAGATCCGCCATCACGCGGTGGTGGGTTTCCTCTCGCAGTTTCTCTATTTGACCTGTGTCTACGTGGCGATCCAGAACGGTTTGCCGCCGGGGATTGCGGCGATCATCGCGGCCCTGCAGCCATTGATGACGGCGGCGCTGTCATCGGGTAGCCACGCCGAACGCAGCGGCGGCTGGCAGTGGCTGGGGTTGATGATCGGTTTTGCCGGCGTGTCGATCGTCATCTTCGGGCAATACCGCAACAGCGGGGCCGAAGTCGGGTGGGTCATGTATGCATTGCCCCTGGTGTCGGCACTCGGTCTGACCGTGGCCACGCTGTACGAACGGCGGGCGGCCCGCACTGACTCCGGCGGCCTGAGCCTGGCGTTGTTTGTCCAGTCGTTGCTGACCTTGATCGGCTTTGCTGCAGCGGTGCTGTACACCGATACGCTGAGCATTCCGCGGACCCCCGACGTATTGATCTCCATCGTTTGGCTGACGGTGTTCTCTACTTTCGTGGCTTACCTGAGCCTGTGGATGTTGTTGCGCGTAATGACGGCTACCCATGTGGCGACATTGGTGTACCTGGAGCCTCCCGTGACACTGGTGTGGGCGGCACTGATGTTTGGCGATGAGATTCATGCGTCGACATATGCAGGGATCGCCGTGGTGGTGGCCGGGCTGATTCTGGTGCGACTGAAACAGCCGGTCGCAGTCTGTGCCTCTTGAAAAGGTCAGTTTTTCTTTACCTGCTGTCTGCCCGTGGGTTCAGCAAGCTGACAGTTGGCACCTGTTAAAAAGTCTTATGGCCAAGCAGGAGCGCGGCTGGAACAAGGGGGCATTTTTTTTACCGGTATAAACGCTGGGCGGTTACGCCCGAGGATTCTGTATGTTGTTACGTTATGCGGCATTGGCGGCTTTGGTCGTCGCGGCTTCCGGGTGTGTAGAGGAGCGGGTCGTGCATGATCGACGACCGGTGCAGCGTGAATATGTAGAAGTCGTCGCGCCGCAACCGCCGCCGGTGCAGGTCATCGAGGTCGAGCCCGAAGGGCGGCCAGGTTACCTGTGGTCGCGTGGCTACTGGCGTTGGGAAGGCGGGCGCTATGTGGCGGTTCACGGCCACTGGGAGCCGGTACGGCCAGGTTATCGTTATGTTCACCCGCATTGGGAGCAGCGTAACGACGGCTATCACTGGCAGGGCGGCGGTTGGGTTCGCTGACCGTTATCCGATGGCTTAAATCGGCTTCTTCGTACCCAGAAGCCGAACTTCCCTGAGCAGCGCCGCGCCCAACTGGCCGGTGCCAAGCTCCTTGTAACCTACCGCTTTAACATCGCCATTCTCTTCCGCCTGGATGAGGATCACCGGTGTTTCCTTGCCGGTGCCTTCGTCGACATGCATGGCGTACTGCGGGATATCCAGCTTGATCGGCGTGCCTGCCGCCTTGCCCTTCACATTGATCAGAAACGCCGCACAACCGGTATCCACATCCTGACTGGTAGCGGAGCGACCGCTGACGAAGCAGGTGTCGGGCAGGTCGGGCCAGGCGATGGCTTCGGCGAGGGTCAATGGGGACGTTAATGCCAGGCCGGCGAGAAAAAGCGTGCGCACGTTGGTCTTGTCTCTGGATAAAGTCAGTAAGGGCATTTTCTACCAAAGCCTTGACGCTTCTGCAACGCGACGCCTCAGGTCAGCCGCCGCATGCCGGTAGCCTTGGCCGCGCTGACATCAAATGTCGCCGTATATTCACAGCCTGCTGCGTGGGCGCAGCGTTCAATCAGGCAGTCGGCGAAATCGGCCCTGGTGCTTGTAAATCGCCGGAGTGCCTGCCAGATAACGTCGGCGTGCTCTACGGTCAGTTCGCGGGTACGCAGCAGCGTCTCCAGGACCGCAACCACTTCACTCTTGGCTGACTGGTAACTGGACTGCAGGACCCACACCAATTCCACTACTGAAACCAGGCTGACAAAACCCGGCGAGGCAGTGGTGAGCGACTCGATCAGTCTGGATGCCTTTGGCGATTGGACGGGATCATCCTGGGTGACGTAACGCACCAGCACATTGGTATCCAGTCCAATCATCGTGCTTTGGCTCCCTGTGCAGCGATGGCCAGGTTCATTTCTTCGATGCTGACGGGCTTGGCGGGTTTGCGGATCAGCCCTTTGAGGTCCAACACAGTCTTGCTGGCCGCGATGATCGCAAACTTGCCCTCTTCCATTTCGACGAATTCGACCCGGTCGCCAGTGTTCAGCCCAAGTGCGGCCCTGACTTGAACGGGAATGGTTATTTGGCCTTTTGAAGTGAGTGTGGCGGTAGCCATGTTGAAAGCCTCTCTCGTGATACTCCTTACCTTAGGGTAAGGAATAGTGGAGGGCAAGATCCATTGGTCCATAGGTTACTCATCTGGCGTGGGTGGGTCGGAACAGGTAAAACGATAGTCCGAACGTTTCCCGTCGACACGCCTGAAACCAGCCTTAAGAGATACAACATATGACCGACCGCCACCTCATCATCCCCACCTCCATGCACCCCATCGTCGAGCGCGCCGGCTACGTCCCGGCCGTAAAAGTCGGCAAGACCCTGTACTGCGCAGGGCAGGTGGGCCGCACGGAACACCTGGAAGTCATCACCGATCCCGAGGCACAGTTCGTCGCCGCCTGGGAGAGCCTGCGCCTGGTATTGGAGGAGGGGGGCTGTACGTTTGAAGACGTGGTCGACATGACCACCTACCACGTGAACATGAGCGAGCACATGGCGGTTTTCCGTGAAGTGAAAAACCGCCTGTTCCCTCGCGGGTTGTGCGCCTGGACGGTCATTGGCGTATCAGAACTGGCCAACCCAGGCTTGCTGCTGGAGATCAAGTGCGTAGCGGTTCAGCGCTGACTCACTGCACCACGCGGTAGCACGGCACGTAGGCGGCGCCGCCTGGCAGTTTCATCCGGTGCTGCTCTACGAACGCCTTCAGCAACTCATCCAGCGGTTTCATGATCGCCGGGTCGCCATGAATCTCATACGGCCCGTTCTGCTCGATCAGGCGGATGCCCTTGTCCTTGACGTTGCCCGCCACAATCCCCGAGAACGCCCGGCGCAGGTTGGCCGCCAGTTCATGGGGCGGCAGCGCGTGGCTCAGTTGCAGGCTGGCCATGTTGGCGTGGGTCGGGTCGAACGGGCGCTGGAAGCCCTCGTCGATCTTCAGCAGCCAGTTGAAGTGGAACGCGTCGTTGCGCTCGCGGCGGAACTGTTTGACCGCTTTCAAGCCGACGGTCATCTGCCGTGCCACCTCAGCCGGGTCATCAATGATGATCTGGTAATGAGCCTGCGCCGCTTCGCCCAGGGTCGCGCCGACAAACGCGTGCAGCTGTTGCAGGTACGGCGCGGCGTGTTTCGGCCCGGTGAGGATCACCGGGAACGGCACGTCGCGGTTGTCCGGGTGCATCAGGATGCCCAGCAGGTACAGGAACTCTTCGGCGGTGCCGGCGCCGCCCGGGAAGATGATGATGCCGTGGCCGACGCGCACGAAGGCTTCCAGGCGCTTTTCGATGTCCGGCAAAATCACCAGCTCATTGACGATCGGGTTCGGCGCCTCGGCGGCGATGATCCCCGGTTCGGTCAGGCCCAGGTAGCGCCCGCCGGTAATGCGTTGCTTGGCGTGGGAAATGGTCGCGCCCTTCATCGGGCCTTTCATCACGCCGGGGCCGCAGCCGGTGCATACGTCGAGGCTGCGCAGGCCGAGCTCGTGGCCGACTTTCTTGGTGTATTTGTATTCTTCGGTATTGATCGAGTGCCCGCCCCAGCACACCACGATCTTCGGCTCGACGCCCGGGCGCAGGGTGCGGGCGTTGCGCAGCAGGTGGAACACGTAGTCGGTGATGCCCTGGGAGCTGCTCAGGTCGATGCGCTGGCTGTCCAGTTCGTTTTCGGTGTAGACGATGTCACGCAGGGCGCTGAACAGCATCTCCCGGGTACTGGCGATCATTTCACCATCGACGAACGCGTCAGCCGGTGCATTCAACAGTTCCAGGCGCACGCCACGGTCCTGCTGGTGGATGCGCACTTCGAAATCTTTATAGGCGTCGAGGATGGTCTTGGCGTTGTCGATGTGCGCGCCGGTGTTGAGGATGGCCAGGGCGCATTGACGGAAGAGGGTGTAGATGCTGCCGGTACCGGCTTCGCTCAGTTGCTGGACTTCACGTTGCGACAGCGTTTCAAGGCTGCCTTTAGGGCTTACGGAGGCATTGATGACTTGTCTTTGGGGCATTCTGATTCCCTGAAAGCACAGCCACCGGACCAGGCATGGCCAGTGGCTTGAGGATAGTGCGCGCCGTTTTCGGTCGCATTGGACTGGCATTTTCCCCGGCACTGGAGCCGAGCGCAAACACCGTCGCGCACCATCATGCCGCAGAAGTTACTGAATCAGCTTCCAGTTTTTGTAGAAAAACCGACGCAGGGTAAAGACTGCTCCGGCAAAGGCCGCGATCAGGCCGTTGAGCACCGACGGCACCAGGGTTGGCCGCACGATGTCGATGAACAGGCAGTAGCGCTTGGCGTCGTTCTTGTTGAAGGAGGCATGCATCAGCGTGTCATCGAAGATAAACAGCGGATCATCGTGCCAGTAGTGTTTGTGCTTGCCGACCTGGATGTAGACGCCGTCGTGATGGGGCGCCGGTGCCATGTTGTAGAGCACGCGGAACATCATGCGCAGCGGGCCGAAGTGAAACGAGGTGGAACGGTTTTCGTTGAATACCGACACGCCGATGGTTTTCACGTAGGGCAGTTTTTCCCGCAGTTGCGGGATATCCAGGGTGGTCTCGATCGGGCGGCCGTACCATTGGAAAAACAGCATGCCGCGTTTTTTCTCGGCCATGCGCTCGTCCAGGTACTGGATGATCTCGTCTTTGTTGGCCATGGCGTCGTCGATCACCTTTTGCAGGTCTTCGCGCCAGGCCGGCGGCAGGTCGTTCATTTTATAAACGTGGCGATTGCGCTGGCTCAACAGGTCAAACAGCGTGTTGAACGGCGCCAGCAACCAGGTATTGCGGCCGTTGCCGATGAAATACTTCTTGATGGTCGCGCCGTCGTACAGGCCATTGCGCAGGAAATCGTACAGGCCGCAGAACACCACCAGCAGCAGAAACACCAGGGTGGTCTTGGGGAAGCAATAAATGAACAGCAAGACGCCAAGGACCCAGGCGGCGGACGCCAGGCGTTTGCGGATGACACTCTTACTCATGAAACTGGGCTCCATCAGACGGTTTTCGATTGCTTCAAAACCGTCCGCGGTTGACTGGCAGGCCAGGCAAAGGAGTCAGTCAACCCGTGGGCATCATGCCCGAGCCGAAACATATCGAAATAATATGGTCATGATAGGGTGTTATCGCCCTCACGTGGCGTTTTAAATGCTGGAAATTTGTGAAGTCACTGCACAGATTTTTACCGCTGTCCCCCTAAAATGCCTCGGCGGATGGCCAGGCTGGCGGTGTTGCGGATAGCATTTTGTGAACAGAAGATTTGCGACTATCGTGACGCTTCGGTTTTCCGGGCGTCATAGACCCGTACGATTGACGCTGTAATGGCCACCATTGGCCTTCGGCACCTTGGAAGAGGCAGAAATTTTATGATCATCAAACCGCGGGTTCGTGGCTTTATCTGTGTGACCGCTCACCCGGTTGGCTGTGAAGCGAATGTCAAAGAGCAGATCGACTACGTGACCGAACACGGTGCCATTGAAGGCGGCCCGAAAAAGGTGCTGGTCCTCGGGGCTTCCACCGGCTACGGCCTGGCCGCGCGCATCAGCGCTGCCTTTGGCTGCGGCGCCGACACCCTGGGCGTGTTTTTTGAGAAAGAAGGCGAAGAAGGCAAGCTCAGCTCTGCCGGCTGGTACAACAGCGCCGCCTTCGAGAAGTTTGCGCTGGAAAAAGGCCTGTACGCCAAGAGCATCAACGGCGATGCGTTCTCGGACGAGATCAAGCGCCTGACCATCGAAACCATCAAGAAAGACCTCGGCAAGATCGACCTGGTGGTCTACAGCCTGGCCGCGCCACGCCGTACCGACCCGCAAGGCGTGGTGCACAACTCCACCCTGAAGCCGATCGGCAAGGCTGTGACCCTGCGCGGCATCAACACCGACAAGGGCGTCGTGGTCGACACCACCCTCGAGCCGGCCACCCAGGAAGAAATCGACGGCACCGTGAAAGTCATGGGCGGCGAAGACTGGCAGCTGTGGATCGACGCCCTGCGTGACGCCGACGTGTTGGCCGAAGGCGCCAAGACCACTGCGTTCACCTACCTCGGCGAGAAGCTGACCCAGGACATCTACTGGAACGGCTCCATCGGCGAAGCCAAGAAGGACCTGGACAAGAAAGTCCTGACCCTGCGCGAAAACCTCGCGGCGCTGAAAGGCGACGCCCGTGTGTCGGTACTCAAGGCTGTGGTTACCCAGGCCAGCTCGGCGATCCCGATCATGCCGCTGTACCTGTCGTTGCTGTTTAAAGTGATGAAAGAGCAGGGCACCCACGAAGGGTGCATCGAGCAGGTCTACGGCCTGTTCAAGGACAGCCTGTATGGCAAAGAGCCCAAGCTCGACGCCGACGGCCGCCTGCGTGCCGACCTCGCGGAACTTGAGCCTAAGGTCCAGGACGCGGTAGCGGCCCTGTGGAATCAGGTCTCCGATGACAACGTCAACGAGATCAGCGATTTTGCCGGCTACAAGGCGGAATTCCTGCGCCTGTTCGGTTTCGAGATCGACGGCGTGGACTACGACGCTGACGTGAATCCGACCGTGAAGATCAAGGGCCTGATTCAGGCTTAAGCGCTTGCGGTAACGAAGAAGCGGCCTCCAGGGGCCGCTTTTTTGTGCGCGTCATGCCAGACTGCGGCCGTTATCACACCCACGCTAACGGAGGATCTACATGACGATTCGTGCAGTCGTTTTTGATTTCGGCGGTGTCCTGTTCGACTGGAACCCGCACCATCTCTACCGCCAGCTGATTACCGACGACCGGGAGCGGCAACGGTTCCTGGACACCGTCTGCACCCAGGCCTGGAACACCGAGCAGGACGCCGGGCGCAGTCTGGCTGAGGGCACCCGCGCGCTGATCGCCGAACATCCGCAGCACGAGCCTTTGATTCAGGCGTACTACGACCGCTGGCACGAGATGCTGCGTGGTTCATTGCCGGAGGGCGTGGCGATACTCGAAGCGTTGCATGAGGCGAAGATGCCGCTGTTCGGCCTGACCAACTGGTCCGCCGAGACCTTTCCCTATGCCCGCGCCCACTATCCCTTCCTGCAGTATTTTCGCGACATTGTGGTGTCCGGCGAAATCAAGCTGATCAAGCCCGATCCTGCTATTTACCACGCCAGCCTGGCGCAGGTGCGCGCCCATTTGCCGGATATCCAGCCGGGTGAAGTGGTGTTTATTGACGACGTAGCCGGCAATACCGAGGCGGCTACTGCGCTGGGTTGGCAGGGGATTCACCACGTGTCTGCCGCGCAGACCCGGGAGCGCTTGATCGAGCTGGGGGTGAGCCTCTAGCGCGCCCATTTCTCCATGACGAAATCCACGAACGCCCGCAGCTTGGGCAGGCGATAGCGGTCCTGGGCGTACAGCAAATGCATGGGCCGGCTGGGCAGTTGGTAGTCCGTCAGTAATGCCACCAGTTTCCCGGCCCGCAGGTCTGGCTCGACCAGGGCGTCAGGCAGCATCACGATGCCCATGCCTTCCAGGGCAGCCTGGCGCAAGGCCTGCGAACTGTTGATGGTCAATGAGCCGGAAACCGGAATTTCCACTTCGCCCTCTGCGCCGCGCATTCGCCACAACTTGTCGGCGTTGCGCCAATCGTCGGTCGCCGGGTAAGCGAACGCCAGGCAGTCATGTTGCTGCAGATCATCGGGGCGTTGAGGTGTGCCACGGCGCGCCAGGTACTCCGCAGAGGCGCAGAGGGTGATGGTGTAATCCTGCATGGGGCGGGCAATCAGGCTTGGCGCGTCCAGGTCGCCCAAGCGGATGGCCACGTCGAAGCCGCTGTCGACCATGTCCATCCGCTGGTTGCTCAGCACCACGTACAGCTTGATCTGTGGGTAGCGCTGGGAAAATTCGCTGAGCGCCGGTGCCAGGCGTTCGGTGCCAAAGGCCGGTGGTGCGGTGATCCGCAGCAGGCCCTTGGGTACGTCACTGTTGGCTTGTTCGGCCATCTGCTCGGAGTCGGCCACCAGGCCCAGCACCTCCAGGCAACGCTGGTAATAAATCCCGCCAAACTCGGTCAGGCTTTGCTTGCGCGTGGTGCGCTTGAGCAGGCTGACCCCCAGCCTTTGTTCCAGCGCGCGCAGGTGATTGCCGACCATGGTGGTGGACATGCCGCACGCCTGCGCTGCCGCCGTCATGCTGCCGGCTTCCACCACTTTTACGTACACCGTCATCGCCTGGAACAGATCCATTATCAAGCCCTGATTTAAAGTGATCGCAGTGTTGTGCAGTTTATCCAGCTCGGGTGGCTAACGATACTGGTGCCATCACTACGATGCACTGGAGCCTGATGCCATGACCGCCGCCTGCCTGATGACCACTTATCAACCGTCGCCCCTGAGCTTTACCCGAGGCCTTGGCACGCGCCTGTGGGACCAGCAGGGCCGTGAATACCTGGATGCGGTGGCAGGTGTGGCGGTGACCAACGTCGGTCATTCCCACCCGCGGCTGGTAGCGGCCATCAGTGAGCAGGCCGGTTTGCTGCTGCACACCTCCAACCTCTATAGCATCGACTGGCAGCAGCGCCTGGCCCAGCGCCTCACCCGGCTCTCCGGGCTGGACCAGGCGTTCTTCAACAACTCCGGTGCCGAAGCCAACGAAACGGCGCTGAAGCTGGCCCGGCTGCATGGCTGGAAAAAGGGTATCGAACAGCCGCTGGTGGTGGTGATGGAGAATGCCTTTCACGGGCGCACCCTGGGCACCCTGTCCGCCAGCGACGGGCCTTCCGTGCGGTTGGGATTTCAAAAACTGCCGGGGGACTTTATCAAGGTCGGCTTCGGTGACTTGAAGGCACTGGAGGCCGTGACCCGGGAGTTTGGCCCGCGCATTGTTGCGGTGCTGCTTGAGCCGATCCAGGGCGAAAGCGGCGTGCAAGTCGCGCCGCCGGGCTATCTGAAAGCCTTGCGCGAGCACTGCACCCGGCAAGGCTGGTTGTTGATGCTCGATGAGATCCAGACCGGGATCGGCCGTACAGGTCGCTGGTTTGCCTTCCAGCATGAAGGCATCGTGCCGGACGTGATGACTTTGGCCAAAGGCCTCGGCAACGGTGTGCCGATTGGCGCGTGCCTGGCCCGGGCCGCTGTTGCGCAACTGTTTACCCCCGGCAGCCACGGCAGCACCTTCGGCGGCAACCCGCTGGCCTGCCGTGTCGGTTGTACGGTGCTGGAGATCATCGAAGAACAAGGCCTGCTGGACAACGCGGCGCAACAGGGTGAGCGGCTGCTGGCGCGCCTGCGGGTGGAATTGAACGAGCATCCCCAGGTGCTGGCGATTCGCGGGCAAGGGCTGATGATCGGCATCGAACTGGCAACGCCTCAGCGCGACCTGGCCCACCGTGCGGCGCAAGAGCATGGCCTGCTGATCAACGTCACGCGGGGCAAGATCATCCGCCTGCTGCCGCCGCTGACCATCGATGCCAAGGAAGTGGAGATGATCGTGCGCGCACTTTCCCGGCTTCTGGACTAAACACGGATGAGGCTGACGCGGAGCGTCACTGGCTGCATTCCCACGCAGAGCGTGGGAACGATCAGTCAAACGGGGTAGCCGGAGCCCACCTGCACCCCGTTCAGCCATTCCTGATTCAGGGTCTCGGTATCCCCCAGGTAATCCAGCAACCAGGCCATGGCCGGCGACAGTTTGTTCTGTGCCCAGGCCACGCACGACGGGCTGGCAGGGAAGGGCCGGGACAGTTGCAGGGCGCTCAGCTCGCCGCGCTCGATCCACGGCTGCACCAGGTGCGCCGGTGCCATGCCGACGCACAAGCCGTCCCGCAGGCAATCAATCGCCGAAGCCCAGTGCGGCACCACCAAACGACGCTGGTTATCCAGGGTCCAGGTGTCGCGCTTGGGCAGGTTGCGCGAGGTGTCGGTCATGCACAGGGAGGCGAAGGGCCGCAGTTGGTCATCGCTGAGCAGGCCTTCGACCGCTGCCAGCGGATGCCGGCTGCTGACCACGCACAGCCAGTTCAGCAGGCCCATGTCACGAAATGTGAATTGACTGGCCACCGGCACCGCGCTGGTGGCGCCGATCACGATATCGGTGCGGTCATCGGCCAGGGCATCCCACACCCCGTTGTACACCTCGTAATCCAACAGCAATTCCACCTCCGGGAACTGCCGATAGAAATCCAGTACCAACTGCCGGCAGCGCTGCTGTTTAACGATGGAGTCCACCGCGACTTTCAACTGGCCACTCCAGCCATTTGCCACTTGCTGGCACAGCCGGCGGGTGCCGAGCATTTTTTTCATGACGCCGCGGGCTTCGTCGATGAACAATTTACCCGCGGGTGTCAGCTCCACATCCCGATGCCGTCGGACGAACAGCGGCACCGCCAGCCATTCTTCGAGTTGCCGCACGGTGTAGCTGATGGCTGACGGCACGCGGTGCAGTTCCTGGGCGGCGGCGCTGAAGCTGCCGTGGCGGGCCACTGCATCCACCACATCCAGGGAATATTCAGACCACATGGGGTTTGCCTTCAAAATTATTGATAAGAGTGTCCAATTATTATCGCTTCACAGGGATTTGCTCAGCTTCATAATAGGCGCCAGTCAGCAAATAGTTTGATGGCAGGTTATACAAGGCTTCAATGAAAAATTCTTTTGGATTCACCTGGTACCTGGCGGGGCTGAGCATGCTCGGCTATCTGGCCATGGATATGTACTTGCCGGCGTTTGGCGCCATGGGCGAGCAGCTGCAGATTTCCCCCGGCGCGGTGGGCGCGAGCCTGAGCATTTTCCTCGCTGGCTTTGCCGTCGGGCAGTTGCTGTGGGGGCCGCTGTCCGACCGGTTGGGACGCAAGCCGGTGCTGCTTACGGGCCTTTCACTGTTTGTGCTCGGCTGCCTGGGGATGTTCTGGGTCGAGACCGCACCGCAGCTGTTGGCCTTGCGTTTTGTCCAGGCGATTGGCGTGTGTTCCGCCGCTGTCAGTTGGCAGGCGCTGGTGATCGACCGCTACCCGGCGGAAAAGGCCCATCGGGTGTTCGCCGGCATCATGCCGCTGATGTCACTGTCTCCGGCCCTGGCGCCATTGCTGGGAGCGCTGATGCTGAATCACTGGGGCTGGCAGGCGATCTTCGGTGTGTTGTTGGTGGTTTCGCTGCTCCTGCTGCTGCCTACGTTGTTTCTCAGGCCGCTGCCGAAACGCCTGACAACCGGCGGCGAACCGTCCCGACTCGGCTATGGGCAATTGCTCAAGTCGCGGGTGTTCACCGGCAACATGATGATCTTTGCCGCATGCTCGGCCAGTTTCTTCGCCTGGCTTACCGCCTCGCCGTTCATCCTTGGCGGGATGGGCTACAGCCCGAATGACATCGGCTTGAGCTACGTATTGCCGACGCTGTCGTTCCTGATCGGTGGCTACAGTTGCCGCAGTGCGTTGCAGCGGTTCCAGGGCAAGACTTTGTTGCCGTGGCTGCTGCTGGCGTATTGCATCAGCATGGTCGCGCTGTACCTCGTCGCGACCTTGACCGTGCCGACGCTCGCCACCTTGCTGATTCCGTTCTGCCTGATGGCCCTGGTCAATGGCGCCAGCTACCCGATCGTGGTGGCGAATGCACTGATGCCGTTTGCGGAAAATTCCGGCAAGGCGGCGGCATTGCAGAACACCTTGCAGTTGGGGTTGTGCTTCCTGGCGAGCCTGATCGTGTCGTCGATGATCGACCAGCCGCTGTTGATCACTGCGATCGTGATGCTGGCGACCGCGCCATTGGCCGTGTTGGGCTACTGGCTGGCGCGACCGAAGGTCGACGATGGCGATGCCGACCTGGTGCGCGCCCGCTAGAACGTCACTTCCATGTTCACCGTCGGCGTTGACGTGCGGCTACCCCGGCCGCCGTCCACGCCGAACTTGTTATGCCAATACTCATAGCCGACGCCCAGGTAGAGATTGGGCTTGACGCCTTTGCCCGGACGCACCGCCACCATCAGCGCGGTGCGCATCAGGGTTTCCGGCGCGGTGTCGCGGCCATGGAAGTCTTCGCCCTTTTCCCCGACGTGATTGATAAACCCCTGAAACTTCGCCCCGTGGTTGCCGATCTCGAAAGGCCGCATCCAGGTCAGGTTGAGCATGTAGGTATCGTCGAAGGTGTGATCGGGTTCTTTCGCGCCAGGGATGCCGGAATGGTTTCTTTCCTTGTAGTACATCAGGCTCAGGTCCAGCACGCCGACGGTGTTGAACTTCAAGGTCGGGCCAATCACCAGCGCACGTTTTTTCGCCGACGCCAGGTTGTTGTTGCGGTTAGCATCAAAGCCGAAGGTCAGTGCGTAATCCTTGATCACCCCGGTGCCCAGCGGCACATCGAATACCCGTGAGGCGTACAGCTGGTGCCGGTACACCGCATACACTTCGCTGCCGCCGTGGTCGGTGCCCTTGCGTGGGTCGCGGCTGTCCGACAGGAACACATCGAGGTTCAGGTAGTTGCTGCCGTACTGGTAGCCGCTGGCGTGGGTGAAGCTGTAGATGCGCTTGCTGAATTCATCCGGGTTGTTCGGGTTGGTGAACTGCTGGCCGTAGCGAAATCCCAGGCTGTTGTTCATCCATTCCAGCGCGACAGCCTCCCCGCCGCCGAACAGGGTGAGTAATACGGTTGCGCCGTGCAGTGCCTTTTTCATTGTTTTAATTCCTTTGGCGTTTTGGCTCATGGCGACCGCGCAAGGGTCGCCGGGCGCAGTATCGGCACATCCGTTGTGGGTTCCAAAGAACAGAATCTCGCCTGGGCCGATGCCGAAACGGCAGCACTGAAGCTGGCCTGAGAGTCAGGAAATACGTGGCGCCGAGGGCGTTTCCTGATGTTCGCGCAAGTTGATTTCTTCACTGAGCAGATGGGCCATGGCTTGCACCGCCATCGGCAAGTCCCGGTCTTTGCGGGCGTACAGGCCCAGGTCGCTGAAGATCCCGCCCTGGTCGCTGAGCGGAATGTGCAGCAGTTCGCCGCGGGCTAAATCTACCTCCACGCCAATGCGCGTCTGGAACGCGATGCCCAGTTGCTGGCGCGCCAGTTGCCGGGCCAGCTCCATCGAGTTGCTGTGCAGCAATGGCTTGTTCGTCGCCGCCGAACGCTTGTGCAGCGGTGCGATCAGGTGGTGAACCGAGAGCTCGCTCTTGGCCTGGATCACCCCGTGTTCACAGCAGCGCGCGTAACTCACGCTGCTTTCACCGGCCAACGGATGCCCCGGTGCCATCAACGCCCCCAGGCGGAAATGGCCGACACACACCTGGATGGTTTCGCTGCTGCGCGGTAAGGCAAAGGCCAACCCCAGGTCAGCCTGGCCGTTGACCACCGCACCGGGAATCGATTGCGAACCTTGTACCGTGACGCCAATGGTCACTTTCGGATAACGCTCACGCATGCGCTTGAGGGCGGCGGGCAGCAGCTCCACAGTGGCGCCTTCCACCGTGGCGATTTCCACGTGGCCGGTCTGCACACCGTTCAAGCCATCCAGTTCACCGCGCACGCGCTCCACGTCCTGCAACAGGAAACTCACGTGGCGGGTCAGGATTTCCCCGGCCGCCGTCAGGCGCAGGCCGCCGGGCAGGCGCTCGAACAGCGCCGCGCCCACCTCGTCTTCCAGCTTGAGGATCTGCCGGTTCACCGCCGAAGACGCCACGTTCAGGCGGCGCGCGGCTTCGCGGATCGAGTGGCAGCGGCGAACCATGTCGAAGTAGTAAATCGCCGGGGCGTGGATGCGCAGCTTGCGGTTGAGCATTTTTTTCAAGTCCTTGTGCGCAGCGCTTCGAGCCACGGGGCAGGGCGGCTGAATGGATTTTTGTAACGGCGTTCAGGGTGTTCTTGTGAAAATGATTGTATACAACTCTATGGACATCCAATCTTTCTATTGCATACAGTGAGTGCACAACAAAAACAGAGAACCCCTCACCATGACTATCCCGAAGACGTCACCGCAGCGGCCAGAAGATGAGAATCTCGGCGTCGCGGCCAACATGGCTTACGGCCTGCAGCATGTGCTCACCATGTACGGCGGCATCGTGGCTGTACCGTTGATCGTCGGCCAGGCGGCCGGGTTGTCGCCGGCCGATATTGGCCTGCTGATCGCTGCCTCGCTGTTTGCCGGAGGCCTGGCTACGCTGTTGCAAACCCTGGGCCTGCCGTTTTTCGGCTGCCAGTTGCCGCTGGTGCAAGGGGTGTCCTTTGCCGGGGTGGCGACCATGGTGGCGATTGTTGGCAGCGACGGCGCGGGTGGCATCCCGGCGATTCTCGGGGCGGTGATGGCCGCCTCCCTGATAGGCCTGCTGATCACCCCGGTGTTCTCGCGAATCACCAAATTCTTCCCGCCGCTGGTTACCGGGATTGTGATCACTACCATCGGCCTGACGTTGATGCCCGTCGCCGCCCGCTGGGCCATGGGCGGCAACAGCCGCGCTGCAGATTTCGGCAGCATGCCGAACATCGGCCTGGCGGCGCTGACCCTGGTGCTGGTATTGCTGCTGAGCAAGATCGGCAGCGCGACCATCTCGCGACTGTCGATCCTGCTGGCGATGGTGATCGGCACGGTTATCGCGGTGTTCCTCGGCATGGCTGACTTCTCCAGCGTGACCCAGGGCCCGATGTTCGGCTTTCCCACACCCTTCCATTTCGGCATGCCAACCTTCCATCTCGCGGCGATCATTTCCATGTGCATCGTGGTGATGGTGACGCTGGTGGAAACCTCGGCGGACATTCTGGCAGTGGGTGAAATCATCGACACCAAGGTCGACTCCAAGCGCCTCGGCAATGGCCTGCGTGCGGATATGCTGTCGAGCATGTTTGCGCCGATCTTCGGCTCGTTCACCCAGAGCGCGTTTGCACAGAACGTCGGGCTTGTTGCGGTTACCGGGGTCAAGAGCCGTTATGTGGTCGCCACCGGTGGGATATTCCTGGTGATCCTCGGCCTGCTGCCGTTCATGGGGCGGGTGATTGCGGCAGTGCCGACTTCGGTGCTGGGCGGGGCCGGGATCGTGCTGTTCGGCACCGTGGCTGCCAGTGGTATCCGGACCTTGTCCAAGGTTGATTACCGCAACAACATGAACCTGATCATCGTCGCCACTTCCATCGGTTTTGGCATGATCCCGATTGCGGCCCCGAGTTTCTACGATCACTTCCCGAGCTGGTTCGCGACCATTTTCCACTCGGGGATCAGTTCGTCGGCGATCATGGCGATCCTGTTGAACCTGGCGTTCAACCACTTCACCGCGGGCAACTCGGACCAGCAGTCGGTGTTTGTCGCCGGGACGGAACGCAGCCTGTGCTTCCAGGATGTGGCGGCGTTGCGGGACGGTGATTACTTCAGCGGCGGCAAGCTGTTTGATGCCGAGGGCAAGGAAATTCCGTTGCTGGAGGAAGTGCCGAAGAAAGCGGCGGTGCACGGCAGGGCGCAGACCAGCGAGGTGTAACAGCCACAAAGAGTCCAATGTGGGAGCGGGCTTGCTCGCGAAGGCGGTGTGTCAGTCGCTAAATATGCTGACTGATCCACCGCCTTCGCGAGCAAGCCCGCTCCCACATTTTGATCTCAGCCAGTCTTGAGCGTTCTGTGGGGCACCGAACAAGCCTCATCCAAAAACTGCACCACCGTCCCCATGCACGCCTGTCGCTCTTCAACATGCGGCATGTGGCTGGAGTCTTCGAACAGCGCCCAGCGCACATCGGGAATCTCATCCAGGAACGGCTTGACCACCAGCGGCGTGGCCTCGTCATGGCGACCGGAAATCACCAGGGTCGGCACATTGACCTTCGACAGCCGGCCGATCACGTTCCAGTCTTTCAAGCTGCCAATCACATGGAATTCCGTCGGGCCGCTCATGGCGTGATACACCGTCGGGTCCGAATCCACCTGGGCGAATGTGCGGGCGACTTCTTCCGGCCACGGATTGACCCGGCACACGTGCTGGTCATAGAAAATCCGCGAGGCGGCCAGGTACTCAGGGTCCTGGTAGGTGCCGGCCTGTTCATGCTTGAGCAAGGTCTCGTGCACGCCTTCAGGCAGTAGCTTGCGCAGGCGGTTGGCCTCGGCAACCCAGGTACGCATGCAGGTCGGCGAGTTGGCCGGAATAAATGCACGCAGGCCCTTGGGTTGCAGGATGGCGTGTTCGCTGCCGAGCATGCCGCCCCAGGATTGACCCAGGATCGCGTAGTTGTTGCTGATCTGCAGATGGTCCAGCAGGTTGTCCAGTTCTTCGAGGAACAAGCCGACGGTCCAGAATGAAGGGTCTTTGTCAGGCAGGTGGGTGGAGCGGCCGTTGCCCAGTTGGTCGTAGTGAATGACCGCGTGGCCACTGGCGGCTACGTCCTTGTAGGCATCGACATAATCATGGGTACAACCCGGGCCACCATGGAGGATGACCAGCGGCGTGAGGCCGCTGTCCAGGTCGCCGGTTACCCGATACCAGGTCTGGTAGTCGCGAAAGGCCGCATAGCCTTCGCGGATTGTTTCGATGAATTCCATTTCGTGCCCTGCCCTGAGAAAAAGTGATCAGGTACACGATAGTCGGCACAGAAAGTTTAAGTAACTAGCAAAACAGCTAGGTTTTTCCTTCGGATCAGTCTTCCAGCAGCCGGTAATGAGTGGCCCGTACCACCGCTTGCACCCGGTTCTTGGCCCCCAGTTTGTGCATGGCCGACGCCAGGTGCAGGGTAACCACTGCCAGGGAGCGGCTCAATTGCGTGGCGATTTCGGCGGCGGTCAGGCCGTCGGCGGCCCATTTCAGGCATTCGCGCTCACGCTTGGTCAGGCGGATATGCGGGTAGGAGCGCAGTTCCTTGCTGAAAAGCGGGTAGGCCGCTTCCTGCAAGGCGTGGGTAATCAGGCTGAATTCCGACAGCGTCTGGCGGGCGTCCTGCAACACGGCGCTGGCCTTGCCGGTGCGCAGGCCGGTCAGCGAGGCGAAGCCGCCACGGGGCAAATGGATCGGCACGCTGACGCCGCAGGTCATCTGGCGGTCGTGCAAGTAGCTGGAAACCGGGGCGTGGCAGGGGTCGATGATTTTTTGCAGCGCGGTATCGGCCTTGGCCTCGTAGGACCACACAAATGGTGAAACCGTCGACAGTGCGAGGTGTTGCACCGGATCGATCTGATAAAAGCCGGAACTGCACCACAGGTTGTACCAGTCGGGCGGGGTATTGCGCAGTTGCAGCACAGAAGGGGTGATCAGTGCACCATTATGGTCAATGGGCACGGGGGTGTAGTCGTAGACCAACGCATCAAAACCCAGGTCCTGGGCCAATACGAGGGTGTTGTCCATCTGTTCATCCAGGCTCCTGCCGGGGATGAGACGGTCATTAAACGCAGTTAGCCTGGCCAGCATCCGTTCTGCTCCCGATTTCATTTGAATCTCGTCTTGCTGCAAGTAGAATGCCACGCCCCGGCGAAGGACTGCCAGACCAAACCTATAAGAATTACCAGGTTATGGACACGCGGCATCCTCGGTAGTGTTGGCCTCTAAACGGCCACTCTCCACAGGGCCGACACACAACAAGGAATGTATGCATGTGGCGTGAAATTGCCCCCGACCAGCGGTACAACGTGCAGGTCGATGGCCACAACCTCGTGGCCTATAGCTTTGGCGAAGGCGATGAGGTGTTGCTGTGCCTCAATGGCGGCCCTGGGCTGCCTTGCGACTACTTGCGCGACGCCCATGGCTGGCTCAAGGACAACGGCCTGCGAGTGGTTGCATTCGACCAGCTTGGCACGGGCGCTTCAGCCAGACCGACCGATGTTTCGCTGTGGGAAATCAGCCGTTATGTCGAAGAAGTCGAAACCGTGCGCCAGGCCCTTGGCCTTGGCCGCGTGCACTTGCTGGGGCATTCCTGGGGCGGATGGTTGGGCATCGAGTACGCCATTCACTACCCCGATGCGCTGAAAAGCCTGATCCTGGAAAACACCGTCGGCGACATTCCGCACCTGTCCCTCGAGCTGGAACGCCTGCGCGGCGCCCTGGGCAGCGAAACCGTGGCGATGATGCAACGCCATGAAGCCATGGGCACCCTCGATCACCCGCAGTACCAGGCCGCGATTACCTTGCTTAACTACCGCCACGTCTGCCGCCTGGACGAATGGCCGGCGCCGGTCCAGCGTTCCCTCGGCGACTGGAACATGGGGCCCTACGAAACCATGCAGGGCCCCAACGAGTTTCTCTACATCGGCAACCTCAAGGACTGGAACCGCATCCCCGAGATGGCCGAGTTCAAGATGCCGATACTGATCACCACCGGGCAGCACGACGAACTGACCCCGGCCTGCGCCATGCGCATGAAAAGCGCCGCCCGGCACGCCGAGCTGCACGTGTTCCCCAACAGCAGCCATATGCCGTTTTACGAAGAGCCCCAGGCATACTTCCCGGTGCTGCTGGACTTCCTCGCTCGTCATCGAGGCTGACGGATGAACCTGGCGCGTTACCGTTTTGTGCTGTCCCGGCCGCTGCAATTGCTGCCGGTGCTGTTTGGCATCAGCCTGATCACCTTTGTGCTGGTGCGCTCGATTCCCGGCGACCCGGCGCGGGCCCTGCTGGGTTCGCGCAGCACCCCGGACGCGTTGCTGAAGATCCGCGCCCAGTACGGCCTCGACCAGCCGCTGTGGCTGCAATATTTCTACTTCCTGAAAAACCTGCTCAAGGGCGACCTCGGCCAGTCACTGCTGTACAAGGTCGACGCGCTGAAACTGATCGTCACCCGCATCGAGCCGACCCTGTTCCTGGTGCTCGGCAGTGTGCTGCTGGCGCTGTTGATCGCCGTGCCGCTGGCCACCGTGGCCGCGCGTAATAAAGGTGGCTGGGCGGATAACCTGATCCGGCTGTTCACTACGGTGGGCCTGGGCATGCCGGCGTTCTGGCTGGGGTTGATGCTGATCCTGTTGCTCAGCGTGCAATGGGGCCTGTTCCCGGTCTCCGGGTATGGGCGCACCTGGCCGGACAAGGCGCACCACATGGTTCTGCCGTGCCTGACCATCGCCCTGGCGCTGTCGGCGGTGCTGGTGCGCAACCTGCGGGCGAGCATGTTGATGGAGTTGCAGGCTGACCACGTTACCGCCGCCCGGGCGCGCGGGTTGTCGGAGGCGGCGGTGTTTCGTCGTCATGTGCTGCCCAATTCCCTGGTGCCGGCGGTGAACCTGCTGGCGGTGAACATTGGCTGGCTGATCAGCGGCACGGTGGTGATCGAAAGCCTGTTTGCGATTCCCGGCATCGGCCAATTGCTGGTGCGCGGCATCTTCACCCGCGACTACATGGTGGTGCAGGGCGTGGCGATGGTGCTGGCCTGTGCCACCGTGCTGGTCAACTTTGTTGCCGATGTGGTGACGGTCACGCTGGACCCGCGAGTGAAGATGCAATGAGCAGCCGCCCATTGATCGCCCCGTGGCGCCTGCGCCTGCGCTTTGGTTTTCGCAATGGCCGGCTGACGGCGGCCTGGGGCCTGTTGATTCTGCTGACATGGCTGGCGCTGGCCGTGTTCGCCCCCTGGATCGCACCCTTTGACCCGATTGCGCAAAACACCGACATCAGTTTGCTGGGTCCGAGCCAGGCCCATCCATTTGGCACGGACAACTACGGGCGAGACATCCTTTCGAGGGTGATCTGGGGCGCACGCATCGACCTGCAACTGGCGGTGGTCGGGGTGATCTTTCCGTTCCTGATCGGCACCTTTGTCGGTGCGGTGTCTGGCTACATCGGCGGGCGTTTCGACAGCTTCTGCATGCGGGTGATCGACGTGATCCTCGCGTTCCCTTTCCTGGTGCTGATGCTGGCGATCATGGCCATTCTCGGCCCGGGTTTGAAAAGCTTTTACATCGCCATGGCGCTGGTGGGCTGGGTGTCCTACGCGCGGCTGATCCGCTCGCAGATCCTGGTGCTCAAGGAAAGCGACTTCGCCCTGGCCGCCAAAAGCCTGGGCTTTGGCCATGGGCGCATTCTATTCCGGCATTTGCTGCCCAACGCGATGTTCGGCTCGATTGTGTTCTCGATGTCTGACGCAGTGCTGGTGCTGCTCAATGGCGCAGCGGTCAGCTACCTCGGCCTGGGCGTACAACCGCCGACCGCCGAGTGGGGCACCATGGTTGCCGAAGGCCAGGCGTTCATCACTACTGCCTGGTGGATTTGCACCTTCCCGGGCCTGGCCATCGTGACCCTGGCCATGGGCTTCAGCCTGCTGGCCGATGGTGTGGCGCAAGTGCTGGGGGATCGCTCATGAGCCTGTTGCAGGTGCAGGACCTGAGCGTCATCGCCAATAACACCGGGCGCGACGTAACGTTGGTGGACCGGGTGTCGTTCGACCTGGCCGAAGGTGAAATCCTCGGCCTGGTGGGCGAAAGCGGTTCGGGCAAGACCATGGCCTGTCGCGGGCTGATGCGCTTGCTGCCGTCCCCGAGCCTGCGGGTGCAGGGCGGTTCGGTGCGCCTGGCGGGCCAGGACCTTCTGCAGCTGGATGACGCCGGCATGCGCGCGGTACGCGGTGGGCAACTTGGGATGATTTTCCAGAACCCCAGTAGCCACCTCGACCCGTTGATGCGCATCGGCGAGCAGATCGCCGAAGGCATCCGACTGCACCAGGGCGCGTCGAAAAAGGAGGCGCGCTTGCAGGCTATCGAAGTGCTGCGCCAGGTCGGCATTCCCGATCCCCAGGCGCGGATCGACAATTACCCCCACGAGTTTTCCGGCGGCATGCGCCAGCGGGCAATGATCGCGGTGGCCCTTGGCTGCAATCCCAAGGTGCTGATTGCCGACGAACCGACCACCGCCCTCGACGTGACCGTGCAAGCCCAGATTCTGCGGCTGTTGCTGGACCTGCGGGACCAGCGTGGCCTGTCGATCATCATGATCACTCACGACCTGGGCGTGGTGGCGCAAACCTGCGACTCCATCGCCGTGATGTACGCCGGGCGCCTGTGCGAACACGGCAGCAAATACGAGCTGCTGGCACACCCGCAACACCCTTACACCGCCGGCCTGATCGAGTGCCAGCCCGCCACCAGCAGCGGCCACGCCCTGTTGCGCACCATCGCCGGCCAACCGCCATTGCTCGACGCATTGCCCAAGGGCTGCCGGTTCAACCCGCGCTGCCCGCAAGTCGGCAGCTTGTGCACCGAGCTGCTGCCGGAAGGCGCGCGGGTGGCCTGTCACTATCCCCTGGGAGTTCGCCCATGACGTTGTTGCAGGTGAATGACCTTGAGGTGCGTTTTGCCGCCGCCGGCAGCGGCCTGTTCGGCCTGAATAAACAGTGGGTGAGGGCGGTCAACGGGGTGTCGTTGACCCTGGCCGCCGGTGAAACACTGGGTTTGGTGGGCGAGTCCGGCAGCGGCAAAAGCACATTGGGGAGGGCGATCCTGCACCTCAACCCCATCAGCGCCGGGCAGGTGGTGTTTGACGGCATCGACATGGCCCACGCCGGGCCGGTCGATATCGCCCGTTTGCGGCACGAGACGGCGATGATCTTCCAGGATCCCTACGCGGCCCTGAACCCGCGGCTGACCATCGGCGAAACCATTGCCGAAGTCCTGCGGGTGCAGCGCAAGGTGGCGCCAGAAAACATCCCACGCCGGGTCGACGAATTACTCGATCTGGTAGGCCTGCGCCCCGAGCTTGCCAGCCGCAAGCCTGGCTCCCTGAGCGGCGGCCAGTGCCAGCGCGTCGGCATTGCCCGGGCGCTGGCGGTGGAGCCGCGGCTGATCATCGCCGACGAATGCGTGGCTGCCCTGGATGTGTCGATCCAGGGCCAGATCATCAACCTGCTGCTGGAACTGCAACAGCGCATGAACCTGGCGATCCTGTTTATCGCCCACGACCTGGCCATCGTCCGCCGCCTGTGTGATCGGGTGGCGGTGATGTACCTGGGGAAAATCGTCGAGGAAGGCCCGGTGGAGGCAGTGTTCACCACGCCCCGTCACCCCTACACGGCGGCGTTGATCCAGGCGATCCCGGAGATTGATCCGTACCGCCCGCTGCCCAGCGAGCCCTTGCCGGGCGAGCCACCCAGCCCGTTGAGACTGCCCAGCGGTTGCGCCTTTCACCCGCGTTGCCGACATGCACGCGCCGTGTGTGCCGAGGTATTGCCGCCGACTCACGTTGTGCAAACGCATCGGTACAGTTGCGTGCTTGAAGAACCTTTGCTTTGAACCCTTCCTGCCGATCATGAACAACCGCCGTTATAGACAAGGAGTTATGACATGCAATCCCGTCACTTGAAGTTGCTCGCCGCCGCCACACTCACCGCCTGGTCGCTGACCGCCGGTATTGCCCACGCCGCAGGTGTGCTGACCATCGGTTGCCGCGAAGACAGCACCACGTTTGACCCGATCAAAAGCGCGCAGAACCGCGATACCTGGGTGTTCGCCAACGTCTACGACACCCTGGTACGCGTGGACAACCTGGGCACCAAGATGGAACCGGGGCTGGCCGAAAGCTGGGACATTTCCAAGGACGGCCTGACGTACACTTTCAAGCTGCGTGCCGCGAAGTTCTCGGATGGCTCGCCGATCACCGCCGACGACGCTGCCTTCAGCCTGTTGCGCATCCGCGACAACAAGGCCTCGCTGTGGAGCGACCCGTTCAGCCTGATCAACACCGCCAAGGCCAGCGACCCGCAAACCCTGGTAGTGACCTTGAAAACCCCGGCGGTGGCCTTCCTCTCGCAACTCGCTTCGCCGACGGTGTCGATCCTGTCGGAAAAAGCCATGACCAAGATGGGCGAAGACGCCTACTCGGAAAACCCTGTGACCTCCGGCGCGTTTACCGTGGACGAGTGGCGCAAGGGCGATCGGGTGATCCTGAAGAAGAACCCGAACTTCTGGCAAGCCAGTAACGTCAGCCTGGATGGCGTGGAGTGGGTGTCGGTCACCGACGACAACACCCGCATGCGCATGGTGCAGAACAACGAGCTGGACACGGCGATCTTCGTCCCGTTTTCCCGGGTTGAAGAGCTGAAAAAAGACAAGAACGTGGTGGTCCACTCCGACCCGTCCACCCGTGAAGATCACCTGTTGATCAACCACGCCCACGGCCTGCTGGCCAAGCCGGAAGTGCGCCAGGCGCTGGACATGGCCATCAATAAACAATCGCTGGTGAAAACCGCCACCTTCGGCCAGGGCACCGTGGCCTATTCCTACATCCCAAAAGGCTCGCTGTACCACTACGCCAACAACCTGCAACGCCCGTATGACCCGACCGAAGCCAAGAAACTGCTGGCGGCTGCCGGCGCCCAGGATTTGAAGCTCAACTACGTGGTCAACGCCGGCAACGAAGCCGACGAGCAGATTGCGGTGATGATCAAGGATCAACTGGCCAAGGTCGGTGTGACGGCCAACCTGCAAAAGGTTGACCCGACCCAAAGCTGGCAGATGCTGGTGGACGGTGATTACGATATTTCGGTGATGTACTGGACCAACGACATCCTCGACCCGGACCAGAAGACCACCTTCGTGCTGGGCCACGACACCAATCAGAACTACATGACCCGCTACAAGAACGACAAGGTCAAGGACCTGGTGGCCGCGGCGCGGATCGAGGCGGACCCGGTCAAGCGTGAGCAGATGTACGTCGACCTGCAGAAAATGGCGAAACAGGATGTGAACTGGATCGACCTGTACTACAGCCCGTACATCAACATCTCACGCAAGAACGTGAGCAACTTCCTGCAAAACCCGTTGGGGCGCTTCACGCTTGAGGAAGTGGTGAAGAACTAAGTTCTAGAGATCACCGCAATACAAATGTGGGAGCGGGCTTGCTCGCGAAGGCGGTGGATCAGTCGATATCTCTGTTGACTGACACTCCGCCTTCGCGAGCAAGCCCGCTCCCACATTAGGTTGTACTGTGTTCCAGATAGTTATTGCGCGTCAAACGCCTGCCCATTGATGCCGGTACTGTCCGGCCCCATCAGGTACAGGTACACCGGCATGATTTCCTCCGGTGTCGGGTTATCGGTCGGGTTCTCCCCTGGATACGCCTGGGCCCGCATGCTGGTGCGGGTGGCGCCTGGGTTGATGCTGTTGGCGCGCACCGGTGCGACATTATCCAGCTCGTCCGCCAGGGTTTGCATCAGGCCTTCGGTGGCAAACTTCGACACCCCGTACGCGCCCCAATAGGCACGGCCCTTGCGGCCCACGCTGCTTGAGGTGAACACCACCGACGCATCCTGGGACAGCTTGAGCAGCGGCAACAGCGTGCTGGTCAGCATGAACATCGCGTTGACGTTCACATGCATCACCCGTATGAAGTTCTCGCCGGACAACTGCTCGATCGGTGTGCGCGGGCCGATGATCGAGGCGTTGTGCAGCAAACCGTCGAGGTGGCCGAACTCCTTTTCGATCATCGCTGCCAGCTCATCGTATTGATGGGGCAGGGCGGTCTCCAGGTTGAACGGGATCACCACCGGCTGCGGCTGGCCGGCGGCTTCGATTTCGTCGTAGACCTGGGCCAGGTTGGCTTCGGTCTTGCCCAGCAGCAGCACGGTGGCGCCGTGGGCCGCATAGGTTTTGGCCGCCGCTGCGCCAATCCCGCGACCGGCGCCGGTGACCAGGATGACCCGGCCCTTGAGCAGTTCTGGACGTGCGGAGTAATCAAACATAAACAACCTCGACAAAGTTCACAGAAAATCCATGTGATTGATTGCGGCTAAGGCTGGCCAAGGCTTCTGTGGCGAGGGAGCTTGCTCCCGTTGGGTTGCGAAGCAGCCCCAGCTTTTCGCGACTGCTGCGCAGTCGAACGGGAGCAAGCTCCCTCTCCACAAAATTGCAGCAACCTCAGGCAGTCCCGATCAGCAGCTGCACAGCGCGCTGTCCAGCACTTTGCGCAATTCCAGCGGGTGATCCACCACCACATCGGCACCCCAGTTGCGCGGGTTGTCGTCCGGGTGGATATAGCCGTAGGTGACCGCCGCGGTGCGAGTGCCGGCGTCGCGGCCCGACTCGATGTCCCGCAGGTCATCCCCCACGAACAGCACGCTGGCCGGGTCCAGGTCGAGCATCTTGCACGCCAGGATCAACGGTTCCGGGTCTGGCTTGCTGTTCTTCACGTGGTCCGGGCAGATCAGCAGCGCGGAGCGCTCGGCCAGGCCTAGCTGCTGCATGATCGGTTCGGCAAAGCGCAGTGGCTTGTTGGTGACCACGCCCCAGATCAGCCTGGATTTCTCGATATCCACCAGCAGCTCTTCCATGCCCTCGAACAGCTTGCTGTGGATCGCGCAGCCCTTGAGGTAACGCTCGAGGAATTCCTGGCGCAGCTCTTCAAAGCCCGGGGACTCGGGGTCCATGGAAAAGGTCACGGCGACCATCGCCCGGGCGCCGCCGGAGATTTCATCGCGGATGTGCTGGTCGTTGATCGGTGCCAGGCCGCGGTCAGCGCGCATGGCCTGGCAGATGGCGATAAAGTCTGGCGCGGTGTCCAGCAGGGTACCGTCCATGTCGAAAAGAACCGCTCGCAACTTCACAGGCTTACTCCTCGCGCAGGGTCTGGATCATGTAGTTGACGTCAACGTCGCTGGCCAGCTTGTAGTGCTTGGTCAGCGGGTTGTAGGTCAAGCCGATGATGTCCTTGACGGTCAGCCCGGCCTGACGGCTCCAGGCGCCCAGCTCGGAAGGGCGGATGAATTTCTTGAAGTCATGGGTGCCGCGGGGCAGCAGCTTCATGATGTATTCGGCACCGATGATCGCGAACAGGTACGCCTTCGGATTGCGGTTGATGGTGGAGAAGAACACCTGGCCACCGGGCTTGACCATGCGGAAGCAGGCGCGGATCACCGAGGACGGGTCCGGCACGTGCTCGAGCATTTCCAGGCAAGTGACCACGTCGAACTGCCCGGGCATCTCTTCGGCCAGCTCTTCGGCGGTGATCTGCCGGTATTCGACGTTCACGCCGGACTCCAGTTGGTGCAACTGGGCCACGGCCAATGGCGCTTCGCCCATGTCGATACCCATCACGGTGGCGCCGCGCTGGGCCATGGATTCACTGAGGATCCCGCCGCCGCAACCCACATCCAGTACCTTCTTGCCGGCCAGGTTGACGCGCTCGTCAATCCAGTTGACCCGCAGCGGGTTGATGTCGTGCAGGGGTTTGAACTCGCTTTCGCGGTCCCACCAGCGATGGGCGAGGGCTTCGAATTTGGCGATTTCAGCGTGGTCGACGTTGCTCATGGGGAATCCTCTAAATCTGATAAAACGTTTTGCCGGCCCTGGCATGCGTTGCCAGGGCGGGTGTTATTCGCTGTGTCCGCTGATGCGCTGGCCCCAGGCGATGGCCGTGGCGCACAACTGTTGTTCATCCAGGCGGGTCAGTTGCCGGTCGTCGAGCAATTGCTTGCCGCCGACCCAAAGGTGTTTCACACAATCGCGTCCGGTGGCATATATAAGCTGTGAGACCGGATCGTAGATCGGTTGTTGCGCCAGGCCCGACAGGTCGAAGGCCACGATGTCAGCGGCCTTGCCGACTTCCAGCGAGCCGATTTGACTTTCCAGGCCCATGGCCCGGGCGCCGTTGAGGGTGGCCATGCGCAGTGCGCGGTGGGCATCCAGGGCGGTGGCCGAGCCGGCGACGGCCTTGGCCAGCAGCGCGGCGGTGCGGGTCTCGCCCAGCAGGTCGAGGTCATTGTTGCTGGCCGCGCCGTCGGTGCCTACTGCCACATTGACGCCGGCTTGCCACAGGCGTTCCACCGGGCAGAAGCCGCTGGCCAGTTTCAGGTTGGATTCCGGGCAATGGATCACGCTGGTGTTACTTTCTACCAGCAAAGTCAGGTCGTCATCGCTGATTTGGGTCATGTGAACGGCCTGGAAGCGCGGCCCCAGCAAACCCAGGCGGCCAAGCCGTGCCAGCGGGCGTTCACCACGCTGTTCAACGGACTGCTGCACTTCGAAGGCGGTTTCATGCACGTGCATGTGGATCGAGGCGTCCAGTTCCTCGGCGATCACCCGGATTTTTTCCAGGTTTTCATCGCAGACGGTGTACGGCGCGTGCGGGCCGAAGGTGATTTTGATCCGTGGGTGATGCTTGAGGTCGCCGAACAGCTCGACGCCCTGGCGAATCGCCTCGTCGGCGTCAGCAGCGCCGGGAATCGGGAAATCCAGGATCGGGATGGCGATTTGCGCACGCATGCCGCTGTTGTGCACGCGTTCGCTGGCGACTTTCGGGAAGAAGTACATGTCCGAGAAACACGTGATGCCGCCCTTGATCTGCTCGGCGATGGCCAGGTCAGTGCCGTCGCGGACGAAGGCTTCGTCGACCCACTTGGCCTCGGCGGGCCAGATGTGGTTTTCCAGCCAGGTCATCAGCGGCAGGTCGTCGGCCAGGCCGCGAAACAGCGTCATGGCCGCGTGGCCGTGGGCGTTGATCAGGCCAGGGCTGAGCAGCATGCCCGGCAGTTCACGCACTTCGCTCGCTGCGAGCTTCAAGGCCGCGGCGCGTGGGCCGATAAACGCAATGCACCCGTCACGAATGCCCAGGGCGTGCTCCTTGAGCACTACGCCGGCAGGCTCGACAGGTACCAGCCAGGTGGGCAGCAGCAATAAGTCGAGCGGGGCGGCAGTCGGTGTCATCGAGGGCAGTTTCCCAGGCATCTATAAAGAACGGCGAAGTATACCCGAGCGTCCTGGCTGGCGGATCGCTATAATCGGCGGCTTTTGTTCATGAGTGCGGGGTGAGGGATGCGCGATCGACTGTTGGCTGCGGAGAAAGTGAAGGCCATCGACTGGCGTGATGGCGCACTGTACCTGCTCGATCAGCGTATTTTGCCGTCTGCAGAAACCTGGGTCGCCTGCACCAGTGCTGCCGAGGTGGCCGAGGCCATTCGCACAATGGTGGTGCGCGGTGCGCCGGCCATTGGCATCAGTGCGGCGTATGGCCTGGTGCTGGCCGCTCGTGCCCACATCGCCGAGGGCGATGACTGGCAGGCCGCCTGGGAAGAGGACTACGCGCTGCTGGCGGATACCCGCCCGACCGCGTCGAATCTTTTCTGGGCCATGAAGCGCATGCGCGATTGCCTCGATCGCCTCAAGAAACACGCCGATCCGTTGAAGGTGCTGGAGGCCGAGGCGGTGGCGATTCACCAAAGTGATCGTGAAGCCAACCTGACCATGGCGCAGCTGGGTGTAGAGCTGATCCGCAAGCACCAGGGCAATGTCCAGGCGATCCTGACCCATGGCAATGCGGGTGCGTTGGCTACCGGCGGCGTCGGTACCGCGCTCGGGGTGATTCGCGGGGCGTTCCTGGAAGGCATGGTGGAGCGCGTCTACGCCAACGAAACCCGGCCCTGGCTGCAAGGCTCGCGGCTGACGGCCTGGGAATTGGCCAATGAAGGCATTCCGGTCACCGTGACTGCCGATTCGGCTGGCGCGCATATTCTCAAGACCAAGGGCGTGACCTGGGTGATCGTCGGTGCCGACTGCATTGCGGCCAACGGTGACGTGGTCAGCAAGATCGGTACCTATCAGTTGGCAGTGTGCGCCATGCATCACGGCGTGCGTTTCATGGTGGTGGCGCCCAGCTCAACCATCGACCTGATGGCGGCCAGCGGTGATGACGTGCCGCTTGAAGAGCGCGACGCCCGTGAACTGCTGGAAGTCGGCGGCACCCGCGTAGCCGCTGATGTAGACGCCTTCAACCCGGTGTTCGACGTGACGCCGGCGGACCTGATTGATGTGATCGTCACTGAAAAAGGCATCGTCGAACGCCCCGACACGGCGAAGTTGGCGCAACTGATGTGTCGTAAACGCCTGCATTGAGGCAATTTGCCCGCAAAAATCCCCTTGGATCCAGCTCTAAGGCCCTCTCGTCGCCGTCAAGCCTGTCATCCGTCAACTTACTATGCTCCATGCGCATCAGGGGGATAGGTGCGTGGCGGCGATTGTGATAACATCCGGCGGTTTCCAGGGTCACCCCAAGGGGTAACCTTTAATGCGCAGATCCGTGTCATAACTCGTTGATTTGTCGTAAGTCGTTGCCAGGCATCATGCCGGCAGCGGCGAGCTTCGTTCGTCCCATAGGATGTGACGAGGTTTCACCCGAAAAAGGAATCAGGCTTCTCATGGGCGAACTGGCCAAAGAAATCCTCCCGGTCAATATCGAAGACGAGCTGAAACAGTCCTACCTCGACTACGCGATGAGCGTAATTGTCGGTCGGGCACTGCCTGATGCGCGCGATGGCTTGAAGCCCGTGCACAGGCGTGTGCTGTTCGCGATGAGCGAGCTGGGTAACGACTGGAACAAGCCGTACAAGAAATCTGCCCGTGTTGTCGGTGACGTGATCGGTAAGTATCACCCTCACGGCGACACTGCGGTGTACGACACCATCGTTCGGATGGCCCAGCCGTTTTCCCTGCGCTACCTGCTGGTAGACGGCCAGGGCAACTTCGGTTCGGTCGACGGCGACAACGCTGCGGCCATGCGATACACCGAAGTGCGCATGACCAAGCTGGCGCACGAGCTGCTGGCTGACCTGCACAAGGAAACCGTGGACTGGGTGCCGAACTACGACGGCACCGAAATGATCCCGGCGGTCATGCCGACCCGTATTCCCAACCTGTTGGTCAACGGCTCCAGCGGTATCGCCGTGGGCATGGCCACCAACATCCCGCCACACAACCTCGGTGAAGTCATCGACGGTTGCCTGGCCCTCATCGACAACCCCGAGCTGACCGTCGATGAGCTGATGCAGTACATCCCGGGTCCGGACTTCCCGACCGCCGCGATCATCAACGGTCGCGCCGGCATCATCGAAGCCTACCGTACCGGTCGCGGCCGCATTTACATGCGTGCCCGCTCGATCATCGAAGACATCGACAAGGTCGGTGGCCGTCAGCAGATCGTCATCACCGAACTCCCTTACCAGTTGAACAAGGCGCGTCTGATCGAGAAGATCGCCGAGCTGGTTAAAGAGAAGAAGCTGGAAGGCATCACCGAGCTGCGCGACGAGTCTGACAAGGACGGTATGCGCGTGGTGATCGAGCTGCGTCGTGGCGAAGTGCCTGAGGTGATCCTCAACAACCTCTACGCCCAGACCCAGCTGCAAAGCGTATTCGGTATCAACGTGGTAGCGCTGATCGACGGCCGCCCGCGCATCCTGAACCTCAAGGATCTGCTGGAAGCCTTCGTGCGTCACCGCCGCGAAGTGGTAACCCGCCGTACCGTATTCGAACTGCGCAAGGCCCGTGAACGCGGCCACATCCTGGAAGGCCAGGCTGTTGCGCTGTCGAACATCGACCCGGTCATCGCCCTGATCAAGGCTTCGCCGACGCCGTCGGAAGCCAAGGAAGCGCTGATCAAGATGCCGTGGGAATCCAGCGCCGTAGTGGCGATGGTGGAACGTGCCGGTGCCGATTCGTGCCGTCCGGAGACCCTGGACCCACAATACGGCCTGCGCGACGGCAAGTATTTCCTGTCCCCGGAACAGGCCCAGGCCATTCTGGAACTGCGTCTGCACCGTCTGACCGGCCTGGAACACGAGAAACTGCTGGCCGAGTACCAGGAGATCCTCAACCAGATCGGCGAGCTGATCCGCATCCTCAACAGCGCGGTGCGCCTGATGGAAGTGATCCGCGAAGAACTGGAAGTGATCCGCGCCGAATACGGCGATGTGCGCCGCACCGAGATTCTCGACGCCCGTCTCGACCTGACCCTGGGTGACATGATCCCGGAAGAAGATCGCGTCGTGACCATTTCCCACGGTGGCTATGCCAAGACCCAGCCTCTGGCTGCGTACCAGGCCCAGCGTCGTGGCGGTAAAGGCAAATCGGCTACCGGCGTCAAGGATGAGGACTACATCGCTCACCTGCTGGTTGCCAACAGCCACACCACGCTGCTGCTGTTCTCCAGCAAGGGCAAGGTGTACTGGCTGAAAACCTACGAAATCCCGGAAGCGTCCCGCGCTGCCCGTGGTCGTCCGCTGGTCAACCTGCTGCCGCTGGACAGTGATGAATACATCACCACCATGCTGCCGGTAGACGAGTACACCGAAGGTCACTTCATCTTCATGGCCACTGCGAAAGGCACCGTGAAGAAGACCCCGCTGGAATCCTTCAGCCGTCAACGCAGCGTGGGCCTGATCGCGCTCGAACTGGACGAAGGCGACGTATTGATCAGCGCGGCCATCACCGACGGCGAGCGTGAAGTCATGCTGTTCTCCGACGGCGGCAAGGTCACGCGCTTCAAGGAATCCGACGTTCGTGCCATGGGCCGTACCGCCCGCGGTGTGCGCGGCATGCGCCTGCCGGAAGGGCAGAAGCTGATTTCGATGCTGATCCCGGAAGAAGGCAGCGAGATCCTCACTGCATCGGCCCGCGGCTACGGCAAGCGTACGGCCATCAGCGAGTTCCCCGAGTACAAGCGTGGCGGCCAGGGCGTTATCGCCATGGTCAGCAACGATCGCAACGGCCGCCTGGTCGGCGCGGTCCAGGTGCTGGATGGTGAGGAAATCATGCTGATTTCCGACCAGGGCACCCTGGTACGTACCCGGGTTGATGAAGTGTCGAGCCTGGGGCGTAACACCCAGGGCGTGACCTTGATCAAGCTGGCCAGCGACGAAACGTTGGTAGGCCTGGAGCGTGTCCAGGAGCCATCGGAAGTCGAAGGCGAGGAGCTGGAAGGTGAAGAGGGGATTGCACTCGAGGGGCAAGTGATCGGCGATGCCGATGACGGCGTCGACGAGCCAACACTCGACGCTGCCGCAGACGAAGAAGAACCGCAGGAATAAGCGGACACACAGGGGGCGGATGAAGATTCGCCCCCTTGTTGTTTGTCCCGTTTGAAATACGACGCCGCGCCGCTCTTGTAGGAGCCGGCTTGCCGGCGATGGCATCAACTCGATTCAAGTGAAGCGCCGAGTCGTTTGCATCGCTGGCAAGCCAGCTCCTACAGGGTTCCGCGTTGCGGGATGTTGATTGCAGTCCCACCAGATCAGAGAGATTGGATGTGAGCAAGAGAGCCTATAACTTCTGTGCCGGTCCCGCGGCGCTTCCTGAAGCAGTCCTGCAGCGCGCGCAGGGTGAACTCCTCGACTGGCATGGAAAAGGCCTCTCCGTGATGGAAATGAGCCATCGCAGCGATGAGTTCGTGTCCATTGCCACCAAGGCCGAGCAGGATATGCGCGACTTGCTGGACATCCCGTCCGATTACAAAGTGCTGTTCCTGCAGGGTGGTGCGAGCCAGCAGTTCGCCCAGATCCCGCTGAACCTGCTGCCGGAAGACGGCACTGCGGACTATATCGACACCGGTATCTGGGGGCAGAAGGCCATTGAAGAGGCCTCCCGTTACGGTCACGTCAATGTGGCAGGCACGGCCAAGCCCTACGACTACTTCGCCATCCCCGGTCAGAACGAGTGGAAGCTGTCGAAAGACGCGGCCTATGTTCACTATGTGGCGAACGAAACCATCGGCGGCCTGGAGTTCGATTGGGTGCCAGAAGTGGGTGATGTCCCGCTGGTCTGCGACATGTCCTCGGACATCCTCTCGCGCCCGATCGATGTGTCCAAGTACGGCATGATCTACGCCGGTGCACAGAAGAACATCGGCCCGAGCGGCATCCTGGTCAACATCGTCCGTGAAGACCTGTTGGGTCGTGCGCGTTCGCTGTGCCCGACCATGCTCAACTACAAGGTCGCGGCCGATAACGGCTCGATGTACAACACCCCGCCGGCCTTCGCCTGGTACTTGTCGGGCCTGGTGTTCGAATGGCTGAAAGAGCAGGGCGGCGTGGCTGCCATGGGCAAGCTCAACGAAGAGAAGAAACGTACCCTGTACGACTTCATCGACGCCAGCGGCCTGTACAGCAACCCGATCAACCTGACCGACCGTTCGTGGATGAACGTGCCGTTCCGCCTGGCGGATGACCGCCTGGACAAGCCTTTCCTCGCCGGCGCCGACGAGCGCGGCCTGTTGAACCTCAAGGGCCACCGTTCGGTAGGTGGCATGCGCGCCTCCATCTATAACGCTGTCGATATCCACGCCGTCAAGGCGTTGGTGGCTTACATGGCAGAGTTCGAAAAGGAACACGGCTAATGTCTGAGCAAGAACTCAAGGCCCTGCGCGTACGCATTGACAGCCTGGACGAGAAAGTCCTGGAACTGATCAGTGAGCGCGCGCGGTGCGCCCAGGAAGTTGCACGGGTGAAGATGGCTTCCCTGGCTGAAGGCGAAGTGCCGGTATTCTACCGTCCGGAGCGTGAAGCCCAGGTGCTCAAGCGCGTGATGGAACGCAACAAGGGCCCGTTGGGCAACGAAGAGATGGCGCGGTTGTTCCGTGAAATCATGTCTTCGTGCCTGGCACTGGAGCAGCCGCTGAAAGTGGCTTACCTGGGCCCGGAAGGCACCTTCACTCAAGCCGCGGCCATGAAGCACTTCGGTCACGCGGTGATCAGCAAGCCGATGGCTGCGATCGACGAAGTGTTCCGTGAAGTGGCCGCCGGGGCGGTGAATTTTGGCGTGGTGCCGGTGGAAAACTCCACCGAAGGTGCCGTCAACCACACCCTCGACAGCTTCCTTGAGCACGACATGGTGATCTGCGGCGAAGTCGAGTTGCGTATTCACCACCACTTGCTGGTGGGCGAAAACACCAAGACCGACAGCATCAGCCGCATCTACTCCCACGCCCAGTCCCTGGCCCAGTGCCGCAAGTGGCTGGACGCGCACTACCCGAATGTGGAGCGCGTGGCGGTGTCCAGCAACGCCGAAGCGGCGAAGCGGGTCAAGGGTGAGTGGAACTCGGCGGCGATTGCCGGCGACATGGCTGCCGGCCTGTATGGGTTGACGCGCCTGGCCGAGAAAATCGAGGATCGCCCGGATAACTCCACGCGCTTCCTGATGATCGGCAGCCAGGAAGTGCCGCCGACCGGCGACGACAAGACATCGATCATCGTCTCCATGAGCAACAAGCCCGGCGCGCTGCATGAGCTGCTGGTGCCGTTCCACGATAACGGGATTGACCTGACGCGAATCGAGACTCGTCCTTCGCGCAGCGGTAAATGGACTTATGTGTTCTTTATCGACTTCGTCGGCCATCACCGCGACCCACTGGTCAAGGGTGTGCTCGAGAAAATCAGTCAGGAAGCCGTGGCACTCAAGGTGCTGGGCTCCTACCCGAAAGCGGTTTTGTGAGGCTTTAACATGAGTGGCAACTTCCTCGCCCTGGCGCAGCCGGGCGTGCAACAACTGTCGCCTTACGTTCCGGGCAAGCCTGTGGACGAGCTGGCGCGTGAGTTGAACCTTGATCCGTCGAAGATCGTAAAGCTGGCCAGTAACGAAAACCCGATGGGCCCAAGCCCCAAGGTATTGGCTGCGATTCGTGAGGCGCTGGCCGAACTGACCCGTTATCCCGACGGTAACGGCTTTGAGCTCAAGTCCCTGCTGGCGAAAAACTGCCGCGTTGATATCAACCAGGTGACCCTGGGTAACGGCTCCAACGATATTCTGGAGCTGGTCGGCCGCGCCTATCTGGCGCCGGGCCTGAACGCGGTGTTCAGCGAGCACGCGTTTGCGGTCTATCCGATCGTCACTCAGGCCGTTGGCGCCGAGGCGCGTGTGATTCCTGCGAAAGACTGGGGTCATGACCTGCCAGCCATGCTGGCGGCCATCGATGACAATACTCGTGTTGTGTTTATCGCCAACCCGAACAACCCGACCGGCACCTGGTTCAGCGCCGAGGTGCTGGATAACTTCCTGAAGGACGTGCCGGAGCATGTACTGGTGGTGCTGGACGAGGCGTACATCGAGTACGCCGAAGGCAGTGACCTGCCGGACGGCCTGGATTTCCTCGCGGCTTATCCGAACCTGCTGGTCTCGCGCACGTTCTCCAAGGCTTATGGCCTGGCGTCGCTGCGGGTCGGTTACGGCTTGTCCACTGCGGTGGTGGCCGATGTGTTGAACCGTGTGCGCCAGCCATTCAACGTCAACAGCCTCGCGCTGGCGGCGGCTTGCGCTGCGGTGCAGGACACCGAGTACCTGGAAGAAGGCCGTCGCCTCAACGAAAGCGGCATGCTGCAATTGCAGGAAGGCTTCCGTGAGCTGGGCCTGGGCTGGATTCCGTCCAAGGGCAACTTCATCTGCGTCGACCTCGGCCAAGTGGCGGCTCCTGTGTTCCAGGGCTTGCTGCGCGAGGGTGTGATCGTGCGTCCGGTGGCCAATTACGGCATGCCGAACCACCTGCGCATCACCATCGGTCTGCCTGCTGAAAACAGCCGCTTCCTCGAAGCGCTGGCCAAGGTTCTGGCTCGTGGTTGATGTCACTGCATTGCAACCTGCTGTACCTATGATCGGTCGCCTGGTGGTGGTCGGTCTGGGATTGATCGGCGGCTCCTTTGCGAAGGGCCTGCGGGAAAGCGGCCTGTGTGGCGAAGTGGTCGGTGTGGACCTGGACCCGCAATCGCGCAAGTTGGCGGTGGAGTTGGGTGTGGTGGACCGTTGCGAGGCTGATCTCGCTGTAGCCTGCCAGGGCGCGGATGTCATTCAGCTGGCGGTGCCGATCCTGGCCATGGAGAAGTTGCTGGCGCTGTTGGCCGGCATGGATCTGGGCCAGGCAATCCTGACCGATGTCGGCAGTGCCAAGGGCAATGTGGTGCGTGCGGCGCGGCTGGCCTTTGGTGGCATGCCTGCGCGGTTTGTGCCTGGGCATCCGATTGCCGGGTCCGAGCAGAGCGGGGTGGAGGCGTCCAATGCGCAGCTGTTCCGTCGCCATAAAGTGATTCTGACACCGCTGGATGAAACCGATCCTGCGGCACTGGCCGTGGTGGATCGGCTCTGGCGCGAGCTGGGGGCGGATGTCGAGCATATGCAGGTCGAGCGCCACGATGAAGTGCTGGCAGCGACCAGCCATCTGCCGCATTTGCTCGCATTTGGCCTGGTGGATTCGCTGGCCAAGCGCAACGAGAACCTCGAGATTTTCCGCTACGCCGCCGGTGGTTTCCGCGACTTTACCCGGATCGCCGGTAGTGATCCGGTGATGTGGCACGACATCTTCCTTGCCAACCGCGATGCGGTGTTGCGCACCCTGGACACGTTCCGCAGCGACCTCGACGCCTTGCGCGACGCGGTCGATGCTGGCGACGGGCACCAGTTGTTGGGCGTGTTCACCCGTGCGCGGGTGGCACGGGAGCATTTCAGCAAGATTCTGGCGCGTCGGGCCTATATGGATGCTGCAGTAAACGCGGATGACCTGGTGTTTCTCGCCAGTCCCGGTGGCCGCTTGAGCGGGCAGATCCGCGTGCCTGGGGATAAATCGATTTCCCATCGCTCGATCATGCTCGGTTCTCTGGCGGACGGTGTCACTGAAGTCGAAGGTTTTCTGGAGGGTGAGGACGCCCTGGCGACCTTGCAGGCGTTCCGCGACATGGGCGTGGTGATTGAAGGCCCGCACCATGGGCGCGTCACCATCCACGGGGTTGGCCTGCATGGCTTGAAGCCGGCGCCAGGTCCGATCTATCTGGGTAACTCCGGCACCTCCATGCGGTTGTTGTCCGGTTTGCTGGCGGCCCAGCGCTTCGACAGTGTGTTGACGGGGGACGCCTCGCTGTCCAAGCGCCCGATGAATCGCGTGGCCAAGCCATTGCGCGCAATGGGTGCGGTGATCGAGACCGGGCCGGAAGGGCGTCCGCCGCTGACCATTCGCGGTGGCCAGGCACTTAAGGGGCTGACCTACGCATTACCGATGGCCAGCGCTCAGGTCAAGTCCTGCCTGTTGTTAGCCGGGTTGTATGCCGAGGGTAAAACCTCGATTACCGAACCGGCGCCGACCCGCGACCATACCGAGCGGATGTTGCGCGGTTTTGGGTATCCGGTGGACGTGGCGGGCGCTACGGCATCGGTTGAGTCAGGTCACTCACTGACCGCGACGCATATTGAGGTCCCGGGGGATATTTCCTCCTCGGCGTTCTTTCTGGTGGCGGCTTCAATCGCCGAAGGCTCCGAGCTGTTGCTTGAGCATGTGGGTATCAATCCGACCCGTACCGGCGTGATCGATATCCTGCGACTGATGGGCGCGGACATCACCTTGGAAAACGAACGGGAAGTGGGTGGTGAGCCGGTCGCTGATTTGCGTGTTCGTGCGGCGCCGTTGAAGGGGATCGAGATTCCTGAAGCCCTGGTCCCGCTGGCTATCGATGAGTTCCCGGTGTTGTTCGTGGCTGCGGCGTGCGCCGAAGGCCGGACGGTATTGCGTGGGGCAGAGGAGCTGCGGGTCAAGGAGTCCGACCGGATCCAGGTCATGGCCGACGGTCTGCTTGCGCTGGGCGTGAAGTGTGAACCGACACCTGATGGGATTATTATCGATGGTGGCGTGATCGGCGGTGGTGAAGTCCACGCCCATGGCGATCACCGGATTGCCATGGCCTTCAGCGTGGCTTCCCTGCGAGCGGCTGCGCCGATTCGTATCCATGACTGCGCCAACGTGGCTACGTCTTTTCCGAATTTTCTTACACTGTGTGCCCAAGTCGGCATCCGTGTTGCCCAAGAGGCTCAATTGTGAATATCAAAGCACCGGTGATTACCATCGACGGGCCAAGTGGCTCGGGCAAGGGCACGATCGCCGGCATCCTGGCCAAGCGCCTGGGCTGGTGCCTGCTGGATTCCGGGGCGCTGTACCGCTTGCTGGCCTTTGCCGCCCGCAACCATGGCGTCGACCTGACCAACGAAGAATCGCTGAAGCTGCTGGCTGCGCATCTTGACGTGCAGTTCGTCGGGGCGACCGAAGGTCATCCCCAGCGCATCATCCTGGAAGGGGACGATGTGACCGACGACCTGCGCAACGAGCAGGTTGGCTCCTGGGCTTCCCAGGTCGCCGCATTGCCGGCGGTGCGCGATGCTTTGCTGCAGCGCCAGCGGGCTTTCCAGGAACCGCCGGGTCTGGTGGCCGATGGCCGCGACATGGGCACGGTGGTCTTCCCCGAGGCGCCGCTGAAGATTTTCCTCACGGCCAGCGCCGAGGAGCGGGCCCGTCGCCGTTACTTGCAGTTGAAGGGCAAAGTCGATGGTGTTAGTCTGTCGAGTCTGCTAGATGAGATCCGTGCACGCGATGAGCGTGATACCCAGCGTGCGGTAGCCCCGCTCAAGCCGGCGGCTGACGCCATACAGCTGGATTCCACGGAGTTGTCCATCGAGCAGGTGCTGGAACGCATCTTGAGTGAAATCGCCATTCGCGATATCGCCGGGTGACCAAGAAGGCCGCAGGGGACCAGTCATAGTCCTGTGGTGCTTCTTTTAATTGAAACTGACCCACACCGTCTGGGGTGTGGAGATGGGCGTATTCTTCGCCCTTATCAACAGGAATTAAAATGAGCGAAAGCTTTGCGGAACTCTTTGAAGAAAGCCTAAAAACCCTGAACCTTCAGGCAGGCTCCATCATCACCGGTGTTATCGTTGATATCGATTACCAAGCTCGCTGGGTAACCGTTCACGCTGGTCTGAAGTCTGAAGCTCTGATCCCGCTGGAACAGTTCTACAACGATGCTGGTGACCTGACTATCAATGTCGGTGACGAAGTTCACGTTGCTCTGGACTCGGTTGAAGACGGTTTCGGTGAAACCAAGCTGTCCCGTGAAAAAGCCAAGCGCGCTGAATGCTGGATTGTTCTCGAAGCAGCCTTCGCAGCTGAAGAAGTGGTCAAGGGCGTTATCAACGGTAAGGTTAAAGGCGGCTTCACTGTCGACGTTAACGGCATCCGTGCGTTCCTGCCAGGTTCTTTGGTCGACGTTCGTCCTGTGCGCGACACCACGCACCTGGAAGGCAAGGAACTCGAATTCAAGGTCATCAAGCTCGACCAGAAGCGCAACAACGTTGTCGTTTCCCGTCGCAGCGTCCTGGAAGCAGAGAACTCCGCCGAGCGTGAAGCTCTGCTGGAATCCCTGCAGGAAGGCCAACAAGTCAAAGGTATCGTCAAAAACCTCACCGATTACGGCGCATTCGTCGATCTGGGTGGCGTCGATGGCCTGCTGCACATTACCGACATGGCTTGGAAGCGTATCAAGCATCCATCGGAAATCGTCAACGTTGGCGACGAGATCGATGTCAAGGTTCTGAAGTACGATCGTGAGCGCAACCGTGTTTCCCTGGGCTTGAAGCAGCTGGGCGAAGATCCATGGGTCGCTATCAAGGCTCGTTACCCAGAAAGTACTCGCGTCACCGCGCGTGTTACCAACCTGACCGACTACGGCTGCTTCGCAGAGCTGGAAGAAGGCGTGGAAGGCCTGGTACACGTTTCCGAAATGGACTGGACCAACAAGAACATCCACCCTTCGAAAGTCGTACAAGTCGGCGACGAAGTGGAAGTTATGGTTCTGGACATCGACGAAGAGCGTCGTCGTATCTCCCTCGGCATCAAGCAGTGCAAATCTAACCCATGGGAAGATTTCTCTGGCCAGTTCAACAAGGGCGATAAAATCTCCGGCACCATCAAGTCGATCACCGATTTCGGTATCTTCATTGGTCTGGACGGCGGCATCGACGGTCTGGTTCACCTGTCCGACATCTCCTGGAACGAAGTTGGCGAAGAAGCTGTTCGTCGTTTCAAGAAGGGCGACGAGCTGGACACCGTTATCCTGTCGGTTGACCCAGAGCGCGAGCGCATCTCCCTGGGTATCAAGCAACTGGAAAGCGATCCGTTCTCCGAGTACGTTCAAGAGAACGACAAAGGCGCAATCGTTAAAGGCATCGTGAAGGAAGTTGACGCTAAAGGCGCCATCATCACTCTGGCCGACGATATCGAAGCGACTCTGAAAGCCTCCGAAATCAGCCGTGACCGCGTTGAAGACGCGCGCAACGTTCTGAAAGAAGGCGAAGAAGTAGAAGCCAAGATCATCAGCGTTGACCGCAAGAGCCGCGTAATCCAGCTCTCCATCAAGTCGAAAGACGATGCTGAAGAGAAAGAAGCCATCCAGAGCCTGCGCGACAAGCCAGCTACCTCTGAGCCTTCTGCTGGTCCTACCACTCTGGGCGACCTGCTGCGTGCACAAATGGAAAAGCAGAACTAAGTTCTGTCAGACCATAGAAAAAGGGCGACTTCGGTCGCCCTTTTTTGTGCCTGGGATTTGGTGTTGTGCGCAACGTCGCCTTGGTGTTCTGCAGGTGGAACGCTGTGGTCGCGCTGGCAGCGCATCGGCTCCTGCAGGCTCTATCTGGCAGTGATCGCCGTGGAGTGGCTTCAGTGAGGCTGAGCGGCGGCTAGCGGCCGTGCGGCGCAATGCCAACTCTCATCGAGTTACGCCCCAACTCTTTGAATATAAGTCAATACTTGGGCTGTTCAAATTCCTCCGGTCATGCTAAAACCTTCGAAGCGCTTTTCCTAGCTGCTTGAAAAAGAAGGGAAAAATATGACGAAGTCGGAGTTGATCGAACGAATTGTCACCCATCAAGGGCTGCTCTCATCCAAGGATGTGGAGCTGGCCATCAAGACCATGCTTGAGCAGATGTCCCAATGTCTGGCTACCGGCGATCGGATTGAAATTCGTGGGTTTGGTAGCTTCTCGCTGCACTATCGTGCGCCTCGTGTGGGTCGCAACCCAAAAACCGGGCAGTCCGTCAGCCTTGACGGCAAGTTCGTGCCTCATTTCAAGCCGGGCAAGGAATTGCGCGATCGGGTGAACGAAGACGAAGAAGAAAGCGTCTGAGTGTTTTTGGGGTAGGAGAAGGTTATGCGTGGGGTTAAGCGCGTTGTTCTGGTGCTGGCTATGCTAATTGTCGTGCTGGCAGTGTTGGGGTTCGTGCTGGAAAACCAGCAGGGCGCGTCTCTTTCATTCCTGGGCTGGGTGACCGGGCAGATGCCGGTGTCGGTGTTTGTGGTCGTGGCCTTGATAATTGGAATGCTGCTGGGACCGCTGTTTAGTGTCATCGTTGGGTGGGGCCGACGTCAAAAGTCCATGCCCGCAAGGCGTGGGTAGAGCTTCCATGGTTATTGTGTCACTCGCGAGCCGTTCGTCGGATTTTTCTGGTGCGGTGCGCATCAGTTACGTCGAGTGAACGGCATGTGGTAAGTCCGGCAGTACCACTGACTATTGTCTCGCGGCTACGAAATTTGCTTTTCTGTCCTTCTCGGACGGCCTATATAAGGGTTGCCCCTATCTGTGTAGGAAGACTCCTACAGATATGTCAAGACTTGTAATATGTCAGTGAGATGGCAAAATGGAATCTGTTCTCGATAACAGGCATTTTGTGCGCTAAAGTCCGGCAGCGACGCTGGGTTTTTTCGGCCATATAACTAAAATAAAAATACACAATCTTGTCTGCATAACGAGCCCGCAGTTTCTCTTTGAAGGCAGGTTTTTGTTGTGAGTAGTAGCTTCCGTGCTCCCCCGGTTCGATCGTCCGACGAAATTGATTTTGTGCGACTTTTCGCGTCTGTCTGGCAACAAAAAAAACTTCTGCTTTTCGTCACTCTCGGGGCGGGATTGATTGCGGCGTCCTACGCATTTTTAGCTGCCCCTGTATATAAGGTCAGCACGGTTTTGCGGCCTGCGGCGATTAATGATTTGGATGCGCTAAATCGATCAGAGATATATCAGCTTCCTCCGGCTGACGCGCTCCTCAAAGTGGGCGCAGCGCTCGACTCTTATGATACGCGCCTGAGCTATTTCAAGAAAAACCAGAAGCTTTTCGAGAAATTTGTTCGTCCTGGGCAGACTCTGGAGCAGAGTTTTCAGGAGTTCAATCATGACTCTATTCGTTTGATTCTTCCTGATGCAGATAAGAAAAATTCGCTGAGTTCCTACATCAAGCTCGAGATGATGTATCCGAAAGGCGTCGACGGCGTCTCTATTCTTAATGGCTTTGTCGACTACGCTATCGAAAGTGAGCGCGAACGCGTCACGGCTGATTTGAATGTGATCGTTAAAAACCGTTTGAGGGAGCTTAAAGGCAAGCTCGATTCGGCTCGTTCAAACTACGATATTGAAAAAGAAGCCAAAATAGCGTCATTGCGAGAAGCTGACTCGTTGAAACGCGCGCAATTGCAGGATGAATTGAAGGCGCTGCGTTCGCAGTTGAAAACCTTGCGTAGCGACCGTATTGCTCAGCTGAATGAGGCTATAGGGATTGCCCGTTCCCTGGGCATTCAAAAGCCGGCTACGCCTTCTTCACTTGGTGAATCGGCCGTGACGAACGCTGGTAGCGTGATGCGTACTGAGGTGAACAACCAGCAGATCCCACTTTATTTTATGGGGGTAGATGCGCTTAAGGCTGAGCTTGCTGCATTGCAGTCACGCAAGTCGGATGATTTTACCGAGTCGCGCATCGCTCAAATCGCCAGGGAGCTTCAGTTGCTCGCATCCAACCGAGAGATTGAGGTCCTGGATGCTCGAAAAAATGAAGATATCTTTCTTGCGGGCGTTCAACCGTTGAGAACAGAGATTTTCCGTTTGAGTAGCCTGAATATCGACCTGGCGAAGCTGCGGCTGGTGAGTATTGACCAGCAGGCCCTTGAGCCGTTGGTTCCGTCGAGCCCGAATCGTCCATTGATCATTTTTCTTGGCCTGCTCCTGGGGGCGATTGTCGCGATTGGTATTGCGTTGGTCAGGCAGGCGTTACGTGCTGCTCGCGACAATGCAGAGCGCGATGGGCACGAGCCGGCAGGCTCACTTCTCCATTCGGTCGCTCAGTTGGATCGGCAACAAGAGCCTGGCAATAAGTTAAACCGAAAATAACTCCAAGGCCGTGAAGCTTTTGGCTTCACGCGTTTTCCCCTCGGGGCCGTATTCTTGCTTTCATACGGAACCTGCATTACGTGCTTGCGCAACTGTGAACCGCCGAGGGGCATTCCTGGGTGGTTTCTCGGCTATCAAAAGTTACTAAGACTTTGCGTCGAGTCTTCATGGCGTTTCGGCATTTGATCTTTGTTTACTTGTGCGGGCGTCAAGCGTCCTGCACAGGTTTGTATTGTTGGTTTAATAGTTGATGGTGCACCGCCTAATACGGTTTGATGTGGATTTTTATGTGCGGTCTCCAGGTTAATGGCTTATGGCTAGTATTGGTTCGGAATTTGATAAGGGCGTACCGTTCGGCCAGGTCGGTCGTGCAGGGTGCGCCGGCGATTAGCAGCGAGCTGCATGGCACAGTCGAGCGTGGGCCCAATTGCGATCTCGGATAGGTCGGGTTCCTGTGGGGCAATAACCAAAAGCCCAATTTCAATGAGAGGTTGCGACGCACCATTGCGGTGAAGCGGCTCACCGCAAATGTTGCGGTAAAACCTTGTCCTGTCCTGAACTGAGGGGGGGATGATGGGGTCTCATGGGGCGTGTGGTTGAGCCAGCCAGGCGTTATGTTGGCACGCTTGTTGATGATATGCTGCGCTGCAAAGCAGAGGCGGTTGCAGTTGGAGCGGCGAAAACTCGCTTGCGCGTAATCGGTAGGTCAGGCAGGGGCATGGCAGCGTTGCTGGTTTCCAGACTGATTCTCTGACTAAATAATGATATGGAATCGTTGGTAATCTAATGACTTTAAAGATCTTGAGTGTTTTCGGTACGCGACCGGAAGCTATAAAAATGGCTCCATTAGCTTTAGCGTTGAATGCAGATGAGCGTTTTGAGGCCAAAATCTGCGTCACGGGTCAACACCGTGAAATGCTGGATCAAGTGTTAGAGTTATTTAAACTTGAACCTGACTTTGATCTTAATATCATGAAGTCGGGTCAAGACCTTACCGACGTGACAACTGGTATTCTTCAGGGAATGAAAGAGGTCTTCCGGACTTATCGGCCGGATATCGTCTTGGTGCATGGTGATACCGCTACGACCTTTGCAACTACATTGGCGGCGTACTATCAGCAAATTCCTGTGGCTCATATCGAAGCTGGGCTTCGCACCGGAAATTTATATTCTCCCTGGCCGGAAGAGGCCAATCGAAAGTTGACGGGAGCACTCGCGCTTCTTCACTTCGCTCCTACTGAACGATCGCAACAGAATTTGCTGCGTGAAGGGGTGTCACCTGACGCGATTCATGTGACTGGGAATACTGTAATCGACGCTCTGCTTGAGGTCGTACAGAAGCTCGAGACCAATGACCAGTTAAAACAGAAGTTCTCCGAGCAGTTCGCATTTTTACCTGCTCAACGCCGCGTCATCCTTGTGACAGGGCATCGGCGTGAAAGCTTCGGCGATGGATTCGAAAGGATCTGCAGTTCGTTGGCTTCGATTGCCCATGAGTTTGATGATGTGGAGATCGTGTACCCCGTTCATTTGAATCCAAATGTCCGTGAACCGGTCAACCGTTTGTTGGCTGGTATAAAAAATATTCACCTCATCGAACCATTGGATTATCTACCTTTTGTCTATTTGATGAATCGGTCGTACTTGATTCTGACGGACTCCGGTGGTGTGCAGGAAGAGGCACCTTCTTTGGGCAAGCCCGTGCTGGTCATGCGGGACACTACCGAGCGGCCTGAGGCGATTGAGGCGGGTACCGTCAGATTGGTCGGTACAGAGAAGGACAAGATAGTTCACCACTTGCGTGAGCTTTTACTCGATCAAAAGGCTTACGAGGAGATGAGCGTTGCTCATAATCCTTATGGTGACGGTCACGCCTGCATGCGTATTGTTAATGCTCTAGCCACTTTCAAAAATTAAGGTTTGGTCATGGATTTTTCCACTATTTCTGTAATTGGTTTGGGCTATATCGGTTTGCCAACCGCAGCCGTTTTTGCTGCGCGAAAGTTAAAGGTCATTGGTGTCGACGTTAATCAAAAGGCCGTCGATACGATCAACGGCGGACAGATTCATATCGTTGAGCCTGATTTGGACATAGTCGTGCACGCGGCCGTGACCGAGGGGTATCTGCGCGCCAGTACACGACCTGAGCCGGCGGACGCCTTCTTGATTGCGGTGCCCACTCCTTTCAAGGACGGTCATGCTCCGGACCTTTCTTACATTGAGTCCGCAAGCAAATCCATTGCACCAGTATTGAAAAAGGGTGATCTGGTCATCCTCGAGTCCACTTCTCCCGTGGGTGCGACTGAAAAGATGTCGGCATGGCTGGCTGAAGCACGCCCTGACCTGACGTTCCCGCAGACCCATGGCGAGGCGTCGGACATTCGCGTGGCTCACTGCCCTGAGCGCGTGCTTCCCGGTCACGTGTTGCGCGAGTTGGTACAGAATGATCGCGTCATCGGCGGGATGACACCCAAGTGCTCAGAAGCCGCCACACGTCTGTATAAATTGTTTGTGGAGGGCGAGTGCATTATCACCAACGCCCGAACAGCAGAAATGTGCAAGTTGACCGAGAACAGCTTTCGCGATGTGAATATTGCCTTCGCGAACGAATTGTCGATGATATGCGATAAGTTTGATGTCGATGTGTGGGAGCTTATCAAGCTCGCCAACCGGCACCCTCGCGTCAATATCCTCCAACCAGGACCTGGCGTGGGTGGGCATTGCATCGCCGTCGACCCTTGGTTCATCGTGAGTCAGGCTGAAGGCCAGGCGAAACTGATCCAAACTGCACGCGAAGTCAATGACTCAAAACCGTCGTGGGTTATGGAGAAAGTTGATGCTGCTGTGGCCGATCATCTGTCGAGTCACCCCGGGAAGTCGGAAAAAGACATTGTTATCGCGTGCTTCGGCCTGGCATTCAAACCTGATATTGATGACCTGCGGGAAAGTCCATCTCTGGAAATTACGAAAAATATCTCAAGCCGGCACGCCGGGAAGGTTATTGTCGTAGAACCTAATATTGATTCTCTGCCTGCGACGTTGCCGAACGCTGAGTTGTGCACAATAGAAGAAGCGTTTGAGCGCGCGGATGTCTTGTTGTTACTGGTGGATCACAAGCCATTCAAAAGTGTTTCTTCTTCACTTCTCGNNNGAATCTGGCTTGTATGAAAATTCTTCCGGTTATTATGTCTGGAGGCTCGGGAACGAGACTCTGGCCGCTTAGCAGAACTCTTTACCCGAAGCAGTTTCTGGCAATTTCGGGGCGGGAGACGTTGTTTCAGCAGGCGATTGCTCGACTGTTGAAGATTGACGGTCAAGGCTCGGATTTATTGGCTCCATGCATCGTTGCCAACGATGAGCATCGTTTCCTGTGTCTCGACCAGATCCGGGAAATGAACGTTTCTAAAGCTGTTGTCATTCTTGAACCGGTAGGACGCAATACGGCCCCTGCGCTTACGTTGGCGGCGCTTTATGCGCGCGATGAGGTGGGAGAGGAGATTGACCCGGTTCTGGTCGTTGTCCCGGCCGACCAGATGATTCTCGATATTCAAGCTTTTACTGACACGGTCAGTAAAGCGGTCGATGTTGCGAAAGACGGCAGCATTGTGATCTTGGGGATTACGCCTGATCGCCCTGAGACGGGTTATGGTTATATCCACTCGGCAGATCCCTCTACCGTCAAGAGGGTGGATGCGTTTGTTGAAAAGCCTGAGCGGACAACCGCAGAAAAATACCTGGAAGATGGAAGCTATTTCTGGAATAGCGGTATTTTTGTGCTGCGCGCGTCAGTCTGGTTGAAAGCACTGGGCGCGTTCAGAAGTGACATCTTCGATGCCACTGAGGCCGCGTGGAAGGGCCGAGTTGAAGATAATGGGTTTATTCGACCACAACTTGACGCGTTTTCCCTGATACCGCCTGAGTCGATTGACTATGCCGTGATCGAGCATTGCGCGAAAACGCCTTCAGCTGGCCTGACGTTGAAAATGCTCACAATGGATGCCGGTTGGTCTGACCTGGGAGCATGGGATGCTGTTTGGCGTTCGAGTGAAAAGGACGAAAAACAAAACGCTACCCATGGCGACGTAATAATAGACTCCAGCTCCAATACATTGGTTTACGCCTCTCACCGTTTGGTAACGGCCGTGGGGCTTGAAAATATTGTTATCGTCGAAACGCCTGATGCCGTATTGGTTGCGGATAAAGATCGTAGCCAGGGTGTGAAGGCTATTGTCGAAGCGTTGAATATCAAGGCCAGGCCAGAATCAAAGCTTCATCGTCGTGTTCATCGCCCATGGGGCTGGTACGACAGCATAGATTCGGGCTCGCGCTTTCAGGTGAAGCGGATATTGGTGAAGCCGAAAGCAACCTTGAGTTTGCAGAAGCATTACCATCGGGCGGAGCATTGGATTGTCGTGTCTGGCACCGCTGAAGTCACCTGTGAAGATCGTGTTTTTCAGTTGAACGAAAACCAGAGTACTTATATCCCTATTGGCCATGTTCATCGCCTTTCCAATCCTGGCACCATTCCTCTTGAGATCATAGAGGTGCAGTCGGGAACGTACTTGGGTGAGGATGATATTGTTCGATTTGACGATACCTATGGACGTGTTTAAGGCTTAAATTTTTAGGAGTTGTACAGATGCAGAAGCATGCGCTGGTTACTGGTGTTACAGGTCAGGATGGGGCTTACCTTGTCGAACTGCTGCTGTCCAAGGGTTATAAGGTCTATGGCGCCTATCGCCGCACAAGTTCTGTAAGTTTCTGGCGATTAGAGGAACTTGGTGTTTTTGGGCATGATGATCTTCATCTTGTCGAATTTGATTTGACTGATCTCTCCGGAACTATTCGTTTAATTCAGAATTGCGCCCCGGACGAGGTTTATAACCTGGCGGCTCAAAGCTTCGTAGGCGTTTCCTTCGATCAGCCAATTACAACCGCGCAGATTACCGGAGTCGGTGCGCTTAATTTGCTCGAAGCGATCCGAATAGTAAATCCGAAGATTCGTTTCTATCAAGCTTCGACATCTGAAATGTTCGGGCTGGTACAGGCTGTTCCTCAATCTGAAAGCACGCCTTTCTACCCACGCAGCCCTTACGGTGTTGCGAAGTTGTTTGCGCATTGGACAACCATCAACTATCGCGAATCATATGATATTTTTGCCACCAGCGGCATTCTGTTCAATCATGAGTCTCCGCTGCGAGGAAAAGAGTTTGTTACTCGTAAAATTACCGATGCTGTCGCCAGTATCGAAATGGGCGAGCAGCAAGTGCTGGAACTCGGAAACATGGATGCCAAGCGAGACTGGGGTTTCGCTAAAGAGTATGTAGATGGCATGCACCGGATGTTGCAGATCGACACACCGGAAACATTTGTGCTTGCTACTAACCGTACTGAAACCGTTCGTGATTTTGTTGCCATGAGCTTCAAGGCCGTAGGGGTTGATATCGATTGGTCTGGAAGTGGCGAGAACGAATTCGGCGTTGACCGTCGTACCGGCATCACCCGGGTAAAAGTTAACCCACGCTTCTATCGACCCGCGGAAGTGGAGTTGTTGATTGGCGACGCTTCGTTTGCAAAAGAGCGGTTAGGCTGGAAACCAGAAACGACGCTGGAGCAACTGTGCCAGCTGATGGTTGAAGCTGACTTGAGAAGGGTTCGCAATGGCACTTCAAAGTAAAGATCGGACAGTACTGATTACAGGGCTCTCGGGTTTTACTGGAAAGCATTTGGCGCAAAGCCTCACCAAGGCCGGCTGGCGGGTTGCCGGCCTTGGTGGGGAGCGCCTGGCCTGTGAGTTTGACCACTTGGATGCGGACCTGAATGACACGGCGCGACTCAGTGGTTGGATAAAGCAGGTTCAGCCCACCCATGTTATTCACTTGGCCGCGCTGGCGCATGTCACCAGCAGCGATGCCTTGTCATATTACCGAGTCAATGTATTGGGTACAGAAAGCCTTCTTAATGCGATTAAGGAGGCTGAGGTGGTCGTTGAAAAAATCATCATTGCGAGCAGTGCAAACATTTACGGGAACGCTATTTCATCGCCCATTTCAGAAAGCAGTGAACCGCAGCCCGTTAATCATTACGCACTGAGCAAGCTGACGATGGAGGCCCTTGTCCGCAAGTGGTTTTCTCGTATGCCTATATTGGTGGTACGGCCATTCAATTACACTGGACCCGGCCAGTCGGAGTCATTCGTTTTCTCCAAGATCGTGGGCGCATTTGCCCGTGGAGAAAAGGAGCTCAGATTGGGCAATTTGGATGTATCCCGCGACTTGTCTGATGTCGGTTTTGTGGTGGAGGCCTATTCAAGGCTGTTGACGTCCAATCAACGTGGTGAGTTTATAAATATCTGCTCGGGGCGCAGCATTTCCTTACTGAGCGTGATTGATGAAATGGAACAGATTGCAGGTTATCGGCCAACGATAACAGTTGATCCTGCCTTTGTCAGGGAAGATGAAGTTAAAGAGCTTTATGGTAGTCCGGCCAAGCTCTTTGATGTGGTAGGTGAAATTAATGTGCCTAGTTTGCACGATACATTGCTGTCAATGTATCAGCAGAAGGCACGTGTTTAATACGGTTGGCAAGTAACGGGTTGGTGCACTGTGCGTATATGTTTTTTTGCTAATATGTCCGCTCACGCTAATTGGCGCGAGATGTTTGATAAAGTTGAGTTTTATCGGGTTGATATTCGAATTCTCAAGGAGCTCGGACACGAAGTCGTTCTATCCGGGACGCCGGGCACATTAGATTGGAAAGCGGATCTCTATTTTTGTTGGTGGTGGGGGCATTCGCCGCTTCCGTTGCTCGCCGGAAAACTCCGTCGTCGGCCGGTAATTGTAACTGGGGCCTTTGACTACTCCACCTGCCGGAAAGAGATCCCGGGTCTGTGTTATCTGGACCGTCCGCTATGGCAGAAGGCAGTGCTGCGTACCTCGCTGTTATTAGCCGATCGAAACCTGTTCATCTCAAGATCGGAGTGTGAGGAAGTCACAACCAACCTGCCGGTGAGAAACCCCGTGTACGCAACGCTGGCGATTGATACAGATTACTATTCTCCTGGCGAGCTACCGGCGGTTGGATCGAATTACTTTTTTACGGTGACCTGGACCAGTCGTACGAACGCCATTCGTAAAGGGCTGATTCCGACGATTGAGGCGTTTGCAAAGGTTTCGGCTAACGCAAGTCATCTTCGCCTGGTTGTTGCTGGCAAACATGGTGACTACCTGCAGGAACTAAAAGACCTGGCGCAGCGCCTGGGTGTGGCAGACAAGGTGGAGTTTGTCGGGATGATTTCCGATGAAGAAAAGCTGCACCACTACCGCAATTGCCTGGCCTATGTTCAACCAACGCTCTATGAAGGTTTCGGGCATGCGATCGGCGAAGCGCTGGCGTGTGGCGCGCGAGTGATCACGTCGCCTCGGGGCGCGGTGCCTGAGGTCGCGGGTAACTTCGCTTACTGGGTTCAACCAGATAGCCAGGAAGAAATTGCTGCAGCCATGGAGACGGTTGTCGCCACGCCGACTTGCGCTGAAGATGCCAAAGCCAGGCATCAGTGGATTTCTTCCAATTATTCCATCGCAGCTCGTCGTGTGGCGCTTAAAAATGTCCTGGATTCCTTGTCGCTGGTGAAATAAAGGAGAGCTTCGTTGATAGTGTTTATAAAGATTCATGGTGGTAGCGTGTGTTGAATCGTCTGATCAGCATGTTTGAAAGTTCGAAGCTGTTACAGCTGATTGTTATTACTGCCTGTATTCAAGGTGGGGTAATAATAAGTCAGTTTTTGATCACGCCTTGGGTTGATCCGTCGGTCGTCGGTGTGGTGCGCTCGCTGGAAACAATTATTGCTCTTGTCGTACTGGCAGGAAGTTTGGGCATGCAAAGCATCGCGATTCGCGATACGGCGGCGAGTCATGGTACTTCTCGTCAAAGTGAAGTGCTTCGGCAAGTGTTTTTGTTGGTCGGGATCGCTTCAGGTGTCGTGATTGCTGGTATATACGTCGCCCATGAGTTTGTGCTGACCTCTGCGATTAGTTCTTATGTTTTTACAACCTGTGGCTTGGTGCTGTTGACTAATTTGCTTCGTGTAACGACTGGCTTTGCTCAGGGGGCGAAGGCGATACGCGAGATCTACTTCGTTCTGATGCTGGTTACCGGGGCGGGCGTTATTCTGCATGTTGTATTGACGAAGTTGTATGGTATCCAGGGCTGGATGGCCGCTCGTTATCTTGGTGAGTTCTTTTGTCTCGCTGCCGTTTGGTGGAAACTGCGAGCGCATATCTTTCTGGCGCTTGATTTTCGCCAGGTGAACGGGCGCGAATTAATGACAACGGCCAAGTCCGGTGTCATTGTCAATGCCAGCCTGTTTGTTCGTCTGTTAGTGGATAGTCTGCCTGTCCTGATGTTGACTGTTTATCATGTGAAAACCGACGAGATCGGTTTTTTTGGTATTGCTATATTGAGCCTTATTCTTGGCTTGCTGCCATTGGCAATCATTGCACAAAGGGCCCTTCCTGAGTTGGTCGAGGTCATCCATGATAAAAGCGAGTTGCGCGAAAGGTATCATGCATTCTCAAAAAGCATGTTAAAGATCTCATCCACGGTTGCTTTGCTGTTGATCCTTTGCTCTTGTATATGGTTGGTGTGTGTGGGCGGTGTTTATAAGCAGACGGCCATGTATATCATTGTGTTGGCGTTGACTTTGCCCTTGAAGGCTATGGCTCTTGCTTGCGGTACAATACTGGTCGCATTGCGTGTTTTTAGTTTAAGCCTTAAAACCAATATTGTAGAGGGCTTGCTTGTTCTTTTAATTCTATACGTCGGTATCCCTGTTTTGGATGCTTGGGCTGGCGTTTTGGGGTATGTGGTTGGTGCTGTTTTGTCCGCCGTGCTGCTTCTGATTGCGGTGAGAGTCCGCCTCGCTGATTTATGACCCAAGAGGTTGATACCTTGGAAGAAAAATATTTAGGGCCTGAGCACTTGCGAGTCCCGCTTGAAAAAAAAGCGTTTGATTGTTTTGGCGTTGGCTTTTTCTTTTTGGTGATCTGGTTTGCAGGCGTTATTGTCCCATTATATCCCTTTATCATGGGGTTTGATGGGTTTAGTCAGTTTTGGGAGTTTGCCTTTTTCGATAAGCAGAGTTCTATTGACTATGCCATTTTGCTGTATGCCGGGGCTTTGATTTTTGTTTTGATGGGTTGTTGGTTAGGACGGAAAACGCATTTTAATTTTCCCGTCGGGATACGCTACATAGTAAGTCCAAGGATTTTTTCGCAACGGGCCTTAGGTTTTTCGTTAGTGGCGCTGTTGGCGTTTACAACTATTCTTGTAATCCTAGGCGGGGTCTCGGGGTTGCTTCAAGGTGCCAGTGACAGGATAAGGGCGTTTGCAGGTTTGAACGGCTTGTTCCTCTTGGAGAACTTGCTGCTCTCTGTCTCGCTGGCCTGGTATATACGGTTGACCCGTGCCGGGAAGAAGTCACTTTCCGAGCGGTTTTGCTTCTGGTTATATTTTTTGGGCGGTTTGTTTATTTGCGCTCTCCAGGGTCAGAAATCGACAATTTTTATTATCGTATTGTCGCTGATTATAGTTCGGCATTACCGCGTTAAGCGTGTCAGTCTTGTAAAAGGAGCGGTGCTTGGGGTGGTGATGTTTGTTTCGCTGATGACCTATCACCTGTTTAAGCAGGAGTTTCTCGCGACAGGTAGATTCTTTTTCATTAACGAAGATCAAGGTGTTTTCCTGTCGTTCATTCATTTTTTGGCGACTCAGTTTACGGGTAATCTAATGCAGTTGCAGACCATGACTGTGCTCATAGATGCTATGCCCGAGAGGCTGGAATGGCAGAATGGCACGACGCTGCTGATGGTTGTATTGATTTTAATACCTTCGGGTCTTTTCCCGAATAAGCCACTTACCGCAGCCGGGGTGTTTACAGGTGCCTTTTGGCCAGATAAATGGCTCATGGAAGGTACGACATTGCCGCCAGGTATTTTTGGTGAGCTTTATATGAACTTTGGCACGCTGGGCGTACTATTCGGCGGTTTTCTTCTTGGCGTTATAGGTGGGCGGCTTTATGGCGCAGTTGTCTATAACCCTCAAAGCGACCGAGCGTTAGGTCTTTATGCATTGGCGATCGCCTCCCTGCTTCACCTTTTTCGAGGGGAATTGGCGTCGGTCGCTCTTCTCATAGCGTCTATATGGCTTCCTTTTTTATTCTTGAGCTCAAAGCGCGAAGAGCCAGTCAATAACCCAATCTAGAGAAACTGATATGTGCGGAATTTTGGGCTACATTCACAACGGAACGCGGGAATCTATTGACTTCTCTTCAGCGCTTTCGTTTATTCGACGTCGTGGGCCTGATGATCAAGGCGTCTGGGCCGATACCGACGTTGGTGTATGGTTGGGCCAGGTGCGCCTTTCCATTCTCGATACCACTTCCGCCGGTCACCAACCCATGGTCTCTGCCGATGGGCGAGTGGTCATGGTGTTTAACGGTGAAATCTATAACTTTCGGGAGTTAAGGGCTCATCTCGAAGCGGCGGGTGATCATTTTTCCAGCCAGTCCGACTCCGAAGTATTGCTCGCACTGTTCTGTCGTTATGGGATTGAGTGTTTAAACCGCTTGAACGGGATTTTCGCGGTCGTATTCTGGGAACGCGACACTGAAACGCTTTGGGTGGCTCGAGATCAGATGGGCGTCAAACCCCTCTATATCCATTCCAGTGATGGTTGTTTTGCATTTTCAAGTGAAATGAAGGGCTTGATCCGAGGCGGCTTCAGTAAAACTGAAATCGACCCGCAAGCCGTACTCGCGCATCTTGGTTTTCTCTGGTCGCCGGGTGATCGGACGATCGTGCGGGATATCAAAAAGGTTTTACCTGGCCAAGCGTTATGCGTCCGTAATGGGCATATCGAGAAGAGCTGGTTTTACTACGAACTGCCGATTTCCGAGAAACCCCTGACAAAAACGGTTGCTGATGTCGCTGTTGATGTCGCCGATGCCGTCAGGACTGCCGTCCAGCGTCAGTTGGTGTCCGACGTACCCTTGGGTTCATTCTTGTCAGGCGGCTTGGACTCCAGTGCCATCGTCGCGTTCGCAGCGCAGGAAATGCGCGATAAGGGGCGGTTGCAGTGCTTCAGTATCCGTGTAGACAACGGCTCCACTGCGAACGAGGGGTTCGCCGATGACCTTCCGTACGCACAGCGCGTTGCCAAGCATCTGGATGTCGACCTGCATGTCGTAGGCGTCGGCGATGAGATGATGGATCGTCTGCCTGAAATGGTTTATCTGCTCGATGAACCTACGCCGGATCCGGCGGCGCTGAATGCGTTGTTCATCTCGGAACTGGCAAGCCAGAACGGCATCAAGGTTCTGCTGTCGGGTGCCGGGGGAGATGATATTTTCACGGGCTATCGTCGTCATTTCGCGTTGGCGCAAGAGCGTTGGTGGGGCGGAATGCCTCGACCGCTGCGTTCGGTTTTGGCCAGCAGTTCAAACCTGCTTCCTGCATCCTCTCCGCTGTCTCGTCGTCTCGGGAAGGCTTTTCGCTATGCGGACTTGCCTGCTGATGATCGCTTGATCAGTTATTTCCTCTGGCTTGAACCTGAACAGGCGTATGGCCTGTTGGCGCCAGACTTGCGACGCCAGCTGGCGGCCGATGATCTGTTTGCGCCGATGCGAGAAACACTTTCGCGGCTGCCTTCGGATGCCACGCCCCTTGATAAAATGCTCACCCTGGAGTGCAAGCATTTTCTCACCGATCACAATCTCAACTACACCGACAAGATGGGTATGGCGACGGGCGTTGAAGTGCGTGTGCCGCTGCTGGATCTTGACCTGGTCCGCCTGGCTGGCTCACTGCCATCGGATATCAAGCAAAAAGGCCGGGAAGGGAAATGGATTTTCAAGAAGGCCATGGAACCCTATCTGCCTCACGACGTCATCTACCGGCCCAAGACGGGCTTCGGCGTACCGCTTCGCAACTGGTTGCAAGGACGCCTGAAGCCTTTGGTCGATGAGGTGCTTTCTCCTGCATCCCTGCTGAAAAGGGGGATATTCGATCCCAAGGCGGTGGCGCATCTGATCGAAGCAGATCGTTCAGGCCGGATAGACGCTGCTTATACGTTGTTCGGCATCGTTTGCATGGAACTCTGGTGCAAACAGTATCTGGACGGCGATTTCGCCCTCGACGGTTGAGTGGGCGGCGACGCCACGGCCTTATCCGATGGTAGGATACATAGCTCTATACAAGTTTCTCAGTGATGAGTGAATTTTTAACTTTATTGGTGTGAATGCATGAAGCAGGTTGTTCAGAACATGGCTAGCGGTGAGACGTCATTGGTTAATGCACCCGCTCCCGCCGTTCGTAGTGGCACGCTAAAGATCCATACAACCAATACGCTGATTTCTGCCGGCACGGAACGCATGCTGGTAGGGTTTGGCCGTGCCAACTGGTTGGAAAAAGCTCGCCAGCAACCTGACAAGGTCCGCATGGTTCTGCAAAAGGTCCAGACCGATGGCTTGGCGACAACGGTGGAAGCCGTTCGCTCGAAGCTTGCGCAGCCGTTGCCGCTTGGATACTGCAATGTGGGTGTTGTGGGTGCCGTGGGCAATGATGTGTCCGGGTTCAAGCCGGGCGACCGTGTGGTTTCCAATGGTCCTCATGCCGATATCGTTGTTGTTCCCAAGAATCTGTGTGCCTTGATTCCGGACTCGGTCAGCGACGAAGCCGCTTCGTTTACCGTGCTTGCCAGCATCGGCTTGCAGGGCATTCGTCTGGCTCAGCCGACATTGGGGGAAACCTTTGTAGTCACCGGCGTAGGCCTGATCGGACTGATGACGGTCCAGCTCCTGCGGGCTCAAGGCTGCCGGGTACTTGCCGTTGACTTCGATGAGCAAAAGCTGGCATTGGCTCGCAGTTATGGCGCCGAAACCTGCAACCCCGGCAAGGGCGAAGATGTTGTTTCGGCGGGAATGACATTCAGCCGCGGAAGAGGGGTGGATGGCGTCATCATTACGGCGTCGACCAAGTCGTCCGACCCGGTCACCCAGGCGGCACACATGTGCCGTAAGCGTGGGCGCATTGTTCTGGTAGGGGTAACCGGGCTTGAGTTGAGTCGAGCCGACTTCTATGAGAAGGAACTGACATTCCAGGTTTCATGTTCTTACGGGCCCGGGCGCTACGATCCGAGTTACGAAGATCAAGGCAACGACTTCCCGATTGGTTTCGTTCGCTGGACTGAGCAGCGCAACTTCGAAGCCGTCCTGGACATGCTCGCCAGCGGCCAATTGGAGGTCAACTCGTTGATCTCCCATCGGGTTGCATTCGAAGACGCCGCGGATGCCTATCAGACGCTTACGACGGATAATTCGGCGCTGGGCATCATTCTTCAGTACACCTCGGAAGAGACCGAGCGAAACATCAAGGAAGTGGTGCTGGCACCTGGTGCGGTAGCCAGTTTCGACCCGGTCAAACCCGTGGTGGGCTTCATCGGTGCAGGAAACTATGCATCAAGAATGCTGATACCGGCATTCAAGGCCGCAGGGGCTCAGTTCCATACGATTGTGACTGCCGGTGGCATCAACGGTGTAATACACGGCAGCAAGGCCGGATTTGCACAAGCCTCGACTGATATCAGTGCGATGCTTGGCGAGAGCACGATCAACACTGTTGCAATTGTCACCCGGCACGACAGCCATGCCCGTTTTGTCGCGCAAGCGCTGGAGGCGGGTAAACATGTGTTCGTCGAAAAGCCATTGGCAATTGAAGCCCAGGATCTGGCAACGGTTGAAGAGGCCTATCGAAAGGCTGTCGAACAAGGGCTCAAGCCACATTTGATGGTGGGGTTCAATCGACGCTTTTCGCCGCAGGTGCAAAAGATGAAGGCGTTGCTCTCGGCTGTAAAAGAGCCCAAGTCTTTCATCATGACGATGAATGCCGGAGCGATTCCCGCAAATCACTGGACCCAGGACCCGTCAGTCGGCGGTGGGCGCATTATTGGCGAAGCGTGTCATTTCATCGACCTGATGCGTTTTCTCGCGGGCAGCAAAATTGTTTCGATCCAGGCTCGCAGAATGGGCGATACGCCTGCTGTTGCCATTACGGAAGATAAAGCGGCGATCACCCTGGGGTTTGAGGATGGCTCTTTCGGCACCATCCTCTATCTGGCCAATGGCGCTTCAAGCTTTCCAAAAGAGCGAGTTGAAGTTTTCGCTGCCGGACGCGTCCTGCAACTGGATAACTTCCGCAAGTTGAAGGGGTTCGGCTGGCCGGGCTTCAGCAAGCTGAATCTCTGGAAACAGAACAAGGGGCAAAGCGAGTGCGCTGCAGCTTTCCTGGCAGCGGTGCAAAACGGGGCGGTCACGCCGATCACTTCCGATGAGATTTTCGAAGTGGCGCGCGTGAGCATTGAAGTTGCCCGGATTCTGCGCGAGCAATGAGCCTTCTTCTTGTTAAAGCCAAAACTGCGATAGCTCTCGGTTTTGGCAATCTGGCGCGTGCATTGACGTATCGGCTCGGGGTCAAGACTGGCTTGAACCCGGTCCGACGCCTTCGGGCTGAAATTCCTCAAGGCCCGTTTTTTGCGGAAAGTGCGAGGCAGGCCGGCTCGTTGCCATGTGCGTCCCAATGGGATTCCCAGGTCCGGTATTTCGGGTTCTGGGAGTGCCCGGTATCGGACGCACCCCCTGACTGGCATTTGAATCCGCTGAATGGAGTTCGAGTGCCTGATCCCGGCCGGGAATGGTGGCGGATTCCTGATTTTGATGCCGCTGTCGGTGATATCAAGAATATCTGGGAAGCTTCGCGATTTGACTGGACGTTGGTCTTTGCCCAGAAGTCCTGTGTTGGCGGGTCTTCAGGGACGGCGCAGTTAAACGGTTGGTTGACGGATTGGTGTGTCAACAATCCTCCCTATTGCGGTCCGAACTGGAAGTGCGGTCAGGAGGCGTCCATTCGTGTCCTGCACCTGGCGATGAGTTCGGTCATTGTCGAACAGTTTGCCAACCCGTTGCCGGGGCTTGTGGATCTGGTCCGACTGCACCTCAAGCGTATCGAGCCGACGCTGAGCTATGCGATGGCTCAGGACAATAACCACGGGACTTCCGAGGCGGCTGCACTTTTTGTCGGCGGCAGTTGGTTGACCTCAAGCGGTTGCCCCGAGGGCGAACGCTGGCAGCGATTGGGGCGCAAATGGCTTGAAAACCGGGCCGCTCGGCTGATCGAGCAAGATGGCAGTTTCAGCCAGTACTCCGTCAATTATCATCGGGTGATGCTCGACACATTTTCCATGGTTGAAATCTGGAGAAACAAGCTGGGGCTCCCGGCGTTCTCCGCCACGTTCCAACTCAGGGCTCGCACAGCGGCGCATTGGTTATTTTCGTTGGTCGACGAGCACACTGGAGATGCTCCGAACATTGGCGCAAATGATGGTGCCCGGCTGCTGCCACTGACGGATACGGACTATCGCGACTTCAGGCCTTCGGTCCAGTTGTCCATGGCGTTGTTTGCCGGAAAGAGAGCCTATGAGGCGGCAGGTGAATGGGATTTGCCACTGCAATGGCTGCTGCTGCCCGGCCCATCGGCGGTAGCGGAGCGTCCAGGTAGCCAGCTGTTTGATCAGGGTGGTTATGCATTGTTACGGCGTGAACAAACCTTCGCTGTATTGCGCTACCCGCGCTTCCGGTTTCGCCCCAGCCAGGCCGATGCCCTGCATGTGGATCTATGGCGTGCAGGCATTAACCTGCTCCGGGATGCCGGTACCTTCAGCTACAACACCTCTGCCCAGTGGCTGAGTTATTTTCCGGGTACCGCCAGCCACAACACCCTTCAATTTGATGGGCGAGACCAGATGCCGAGGCTCAGCCGGTTTCTGTTCGGGGAGTGGTTGCGTACGCGCCAGGTCGAAAGCCTGGTTGAGCAGGCTGGAACAAGCGCCTGCGGCGCCACGTATATCGACGGTAACGGCGTCCGTCATAAGCGGCATGTGAGCCTGAGCGACACCGGCATGCTGGTCAGGGATGAATTTAGCGGATTCAAGGATCGTGCAGTTCTACGCTGGCGTTTGCAGCCGGGGGACTGGCGGCTTGAGGGCGACGTCCTGACCAACGGCTCCCATCGATTGTCGGTTGCAGGCAGCATGCCTATCGTGCGACGAGCGCTCGTCCAGGGTTGGGAGTCTCGTTACTACTTACAAAAAACTGAAGTGCCGGTGCTTGAGGTTGAGGTGACTTCGGCGGGCGTTTTGACTACGGAGTATCACTGGTAGACATGAAAGTCCTTTATTTTCATCAGCATTTTTCTACTCCGAAAGGAGCGACCGGTATCCGGTCCTATGAGATGGCCCGCCGCCTGGTTGCCAGGGGGCATCAGGTGACGATGGTCTGCGGCAGCTACGGTGGTGGCCAAACGGGGCTGGAAAGCCCTTTCGTTGGTGGAAAACGCAAAGGTACCGTCGACGGTATCGAGATCATCGAATTTGACCTGGCGTACTCCAACAGCGATGGCCTGTTCGTTCGAGCGCTCAGCTTTTTAAAGTTTGCAGTGCGCAGTATCGGTATTGCGCTAACCGAGCGTTACGACCTGGTCTTTGCGACCACGACGCCATTGACAGCCGGTATCCCCGGGATATTCGCCCGGTGGTTTCGCAATAAGCCGTTTGTATTTGAGGTCCGGGATCTCTGGCCCGAGCTGCCGAAAGCGATGGGCGTCATTCGTAATCCGGTAATCCTTGCCGCCATGTCTTTTCTTGAGTGGGCAAGTTATCGCTCGGCTCACCGGGTCATTGGATTGTCTCCAGGTATTGTGGATGGAATTGCGCACCGCGGTGTGGCGCGTGATCGAATCGAAACGATCCCAAACGGTTGTGACCTTGATATTTTCAACACGCCTGCTGAGCCATGGTTGCCGGCTGGAGTGGATAAAAGCCATCTGGTAGCGGTTTTCGCGGGTACTCATGGAGTGGCCAACAAGCTGGACGCGGTGCTCGATGCGGCTCGAGAGCTTAAACTGCGTAAGCGCGATGATATCCGGCTGGTTTTGATCGGGCAGGGCAAGCTCAAGCCCGCGCTTCAGAAGCGTGCAGCGGAAGAACAGCTGGACAATGTGATATTTCATGACCCGGTGAACAAGGCCCGGTTGTCCGGTTTGATGGCCAGCGCGGACCTGGGGCTGCAGATATTGGCAAACGTACCGGCCTTTTACTACGGAACGTCGCCTAACAAATTTTTCGACTATATCGCGTCAGGGTTGCCTGTTTTAAATAACTACCCGGGCTGGCTCGCCGAGATGATTTCCACCGAGAACTGCGGTTTTGTCGTACCTCCAGATGATGCTGCGCTTTTCGCAGATGCGTTGATACAGGCAGCAGATGATCGTGACGAGCTGCGGGCGAAGGGCGCACGAGGCAGAGAATTGGCGGTCAGAGAGTTTGACCGACGTAAATTGGCTGACCGGTTTGTGGATTGGCTGGAGGGTGTTGCCAGATGATCAAGCGTGGTTTTGATTTATTTGCGTCGTTGCTTGGACTAATTCTGCTTTCTCCGGTCATAGCAGTAATTGCCTGGAACATTCGCAAGAAATTGGGATCTCCCGTTCTGTTTCGTCAGGTTCGACCAGGTCGGAATGGCAAACCGTTCGAAATGATCAAGTTCCGTACGATGCGTGATGCTCATGACGCAAACGGTGAGCCTTTGCCAGACTCCCAGCGCATGACAGCCTTTGGCAGTTTTCTGCGATCCAGCAGCCTGGATGAATTGCCCGAGTTGTGGAATGTGGTCAAGGGCGATATGAGCCTGGTGGGCCCGCGACCGTTGCTGATGGAATACCTGCCTCTCTACAGCGCCGAACAATATCGTCGCCATGAGGTTCGCCCTGGCGTCAGCGGCTGGGCACAGGTCAACGGGCGCAACGCAATAGGCTGGGAAGAAAAGTTCAAGCTGGACACCTGGTATGTCGATAATCAGTCTTTTTGGCTGGATATGAAGGTGATTTTCCTGACGATCAAGAAAGTTCTGGTGCGTGACGGTATCAGTGCCGAAGGCGAAGCTACAGCATCGAAGTTCACGGGCTCCAAGCCATGAGCCGCCTTGCGGTGCTGGGTGCAAGCGGCCATGGCAAAGTCGTCGCGGATACGGCCGAATGCTGCGGTTGGGACACGATTGAATTCTTTGATGACGCCTGGCCCGGTTTGCTTCGAAATGGTGCCTGGAGCGTCGTAGGCAACACCGAGAGACTGTTGGCGGCTGTGCATGAATATGACGGTGTGTTGGTGGCGATCGGCAATAATCGGGTTCGCCAGGCAAAACTGGACCAGCTGAAGGCGGCAGGCGCTACGCTGGTAACGCTGCGCCATCCGGATTCAACCGTCAGCCGGTATGCCACGCTTGGTGAGGGATCGGTGGTGTTTGCTGGCGCGGTGGTAAACGCCGATGCCAAAGTTGGCAGGGGCGCTATTCTCAATACGGGCAGCAGTGTCGACCACGATTGTCTATTGGGGTCGTGTGTGCACATCAGCCCCGGCGCCCGGCTTGCAGGGGGCGTCTGCGTACAGGATCTGAGCTGGATTGGCATAGGTGCCTGCATACGACAACTCGTGAGCATCGGTTCACAGGTCATGGTTGGTGCGGGTGCCGTAGTTGTCAGAGACGTGCCAGACAAGGTTACGGTCGCCGGAGTGCCGGCCAGGTTATTGGACGGCTCTTGAAAAGTCGTCGCCGCGCGAACAGCGGATTGAGCGAATTGCAACGGGGCTCGTAGTGACGAGTCTTTCATATTTTCGAATGAAAACTGACGGGTACTGGTTGTGTTGAATTCACCATTTTCTCCTTGGCCTTCTTTTACTGAAGAGGAAGCTGACGCCGTACGTGATGTGATTCTGTCCAATAAGGTCAACTACTGGACCGGTACACAGGGGCGTGAGTTTGAGAAGGAGTTCGCTGCATGGGCGGGCACCGAATACGCCATCGGCCTGGCCAACGGAACGGTTGCCCTGGACCTTGCCTTGAAGGCGTTGGGTATCGGTGCTGGCGATGAAGTGATTGTCACCTCACGCACGTTTCTTGCTTCCGTCTCGAGCATTGTGAATGCCGGGGCTGTTCCGGTTTTCGCCGATGTGGATCGCGATTCGCAAAACTTCAGCGCGCAGACTATCCGCGCTGTACTGACGCCTCGCACCCGGGCCGTAATCTGTGTGCATTTGGCTGGCTGGCCTTGCGATATGGATCCGATCATGGCCCTGGCCGAGGAATTCGACCTTAAAGTGATCGAAGATTGTGCCCAGGCCCATGGCGCCCGTTACAAGGGGCGCCCGGTGGGGTCAATTGGCCATATCTCTGCCTGGTCCTTTTGTCAGGACAAGATCATGACCACAGGTGGCGAGGGCGGAATGGTCACAACCAACGATCGTAAGTTGTGGTCGGACATGTGGTCGTTCAAGGATCATGGCAAAAGCTGGGAAGCTGTCTACGAACGTAACCATCCTCCTGGTTTTCGCTGGTTGCATGAAAGCTTCGGTACGAACTGGAGAATGCTCGAGGTTCAGGCCGTCATCGGTCGGATTCAGCTCAAGCGCATGACCGACTGGCAGGCCAGCCGGCTGGCGAATGCCGGGCAGATATGGGAGTGCGCCAGCCAACTCAAAGGCTTGCGTGTGCCAATCATGCCTGAGGGCAGTGTTCACGCGGCGTACAAGTGCTACGTGTTTGTCGAGCCTCAGGCTCTCAAGGCCGGATGGGATCGTGATCGTATTCTGGCGGAGATTTCGGCACGAGATGTTCCGGTATTTTCCGGTTCCTGCTCCGAGGTCTATCTGGAGAAGGCGTTTGACAATACTGGCTGGCGTCCGGCGAGCCGGTTGCCGGTAGCACGGGAGCTCGGCGAAACAAGTGTAATGTTTCTCGTGCACCCGACGTTGGCGCAGCATGAGATCGACAAGACATGCTCGGTGCTCAAGACCGTTATGCAGTTGGCTACCGAAGAGTAATCAGTTAGACAGTCAGGAATGCCCGTCTTTGTTTGCAACGCAGAAGGATTTGAGCTGCGGGCCAGTCAAATGGAATTTTCCATCATCATGGTATGAGGTCCCTTGGAATCATCCATGGTGGTGGCGGATGTACTTTAGGAGTAACAGAGGTGTTTCAAGGTGTTATGGATAAGTTGAGAACCTTATTACTGGGTTTAACGCGGCGGCAGAAACGTGCCTTCCAGGTAGTGACCGACGTTTTTCTTGTCTGGTTTGCCCTTTGGATGGCCTTTGTCGTTCGTTTGGGGATTGATGAGCTGATCAATCCTTTCACTGAGTACCTATGGCTATTCCTTAGCGCCACGGTCATCGCTATTCCGCTGTTTGTACGGTTTGGTATGTACCGTGCAGTCATGCGCTATTTTGGAAACGATGCGCTGATCGCAATTATCAAGGCCGTCAGCCTGTCATCGTTGATTCTCGCGCTGGTTGTTTACTGGAGCGGCAACCATCAGTTGTTTGTTCCACGCTCGGTCATCTTCAATTACTGGTGGTTGAGCATGGTCATGATCGGGGGGCTACGCCTCGCGATGCGCCAGTATTTCCTGGGAGACTGGTTCGCGGCTGCGCAACATGTTCCTTTTACCAATCGAGATGATGGACTGCCGAAGGTGGCCATCTATGGTGCGGGGGCAGCCGGTAATCAATTGGTTGCTGCATTGCGCATGGGGAGGCTGTTGCGTCCTGTCGCCTTTATTGATGATGACAGCAGCATTGCCGATCGTGTGATTTCAGGCTTGCATGTCTATAAGCCAAAGCATATCCAGCAGATGGTTGACGTCACCGGTGCCCAGCAGATTCTTCTCGCCATTCCGTCTGCCAATCGTGGGCGCCGCCGGGAGATATTGACCTTCCTGGAGGGGTTCGCACTCCATGTGCAAAGCGTGCCCGGTTTTATGGATTTGGCCAGCGGGCGAGTGAAAGTCGATGATATCCAGGAAGTTGATATTGCTGACTTGTTGGGCCGTGACTCTGTCCCTCCTCAGGACGAGCTGCTTGAACATTGCATCAAGGAGCAGTCGGTTCTTATAACCGGGGCGGGCGGTTCAATCGGGTCTGAGCTTTGCCGGCAGATTCTCACGCTGCAACCCACGACACTGCTGTTGTATGAGCATAGCGAGTTCAATCTCTACAGCATCCTGCAAGAGCTTGAGCAGCGAATCGTGCGTGAGTCGCTTTCAGTTAAGTTATTGCCAATCCTGGGTTCTGTGCGCAATCAGGAAAAGCTCTTTGACGTCATGAAAACCTGGCGCGTGAACACGGTCTACCATGCGGCGGCTTACAAGCATGTACCGATGGTCGAGCATAATATTGCTGAAGGCGTGCTGAATAATGTGATGGGCACGCTGAGCGCCGCGCAAGCCTCTTTACGCGCCAATGTGGCGAACTTCGTGCTTATTTCTACTGATAAGGCGGTGCGTCCCACCAATGTAATGGGAAGCACCAAGCGTCTCGCAGAAATGACACTGCAGGCGCTCAGCAGTGAAATTGCTCCGGTGCTATTCGGTGAGACTTCGAATGTTTCCCGTGTGAACAAGACCCGCTTTACCATGGTGCGGTTCGGCAATGTGCTGGGCTCATCAGGATCAGTGATCCCGTTGTTCCACAAGCAAATCAAATCCGGTGGCCCGCTGACGGTTACGCACCCCAAGATTACCCGGTATTTCATGAGCATCCCTGAAGCCGCTCAATTGGTTATCCAGGCGGGCTCCATGGGGCTGGGCGGTGACGTATTTGTTCTGGATATGGGCGAGCCGGTGAAAATCGTCGAGCTGGCCGAGAAGATGGTGCACCTTTCCGGCTTGAGTATTCGCTCTGATAAAAATCTTCAAGGTGACATCTCCATTGAGTTTACGGGGCTGCGTCCCGGCGAAAAACTTTATGAGGAACTGTTGATCGGCGACAACGTAGTCACGACGCCGCACCCGATGATTATGAGTGCCAATGAAGACTACTTGCCCTGGGAGGTGTTGAAGGGCCGATTAACGGAGCTGCTCAGCGCCGTGGAACAGGATGACTACACGCGTGTGCGTCAGTTGCTGCGCGAAACGGTCAGCGGCTATTCCCCGGACGGTGAAATCGTCGACTGGATCTACCAGCAGCGTCGTCTTGAGCCCTGAGCTCACACCCTGTAACTCACCCATTTTTGACTCTCCCCAAACATCGCCTAAGTTTGAAAAGCAGCTTCGGAAAAGCTGCTTTTCCCTTATCGATGTCATGGAGTGTCACCTATGCGTAAAGCTTATTTCTCATCCTTTGTCTTTGCCTTTCTTGCCAGCCTCTCCCTAGCCACTACTGCCGCACCTTCCACCAAACCCGAAACGCCAACCTCCATTTCCACACAAATGACCAAGGTCGACCACACCACCAAGGTCAGCCTCAACTCCGCAGACGCCGAAACCCTGCGCCGGGACCTCTTCGGCATTGGCGCAGCCAAAGCCAAGGCCATCGTCGCTTACCGCGAAACCAACGGGCCCTTCACTGCGATAGATGAGTTGCTGGAAGTAAAAGGTATCGGCAAGGCATTGCTGGAGAAGAACCGCGACAGGATTGAGGTCAATTGAACATCTGAAAAGCAGGCGAGGAGGCCGGTCATTGACCGGCTTTCTTCTGGCCGCAGAACCCCGCTTTCAAGCTCCCCCGCACCACATCAAGAATCCGCGTGGCCAATTCGGCGCTCTCCACACTTCTTGCCAACACCAACGCTCCCACCAGCGTCGACATCAGCACAAGGCCCTGTTCGCGGGCATTCGGGCTATCAAGGGCCGCTTCGACCTGCTTGAGCCGGGCGTTAAGCACCTCATCCGTCGTCCTGCTGTTCTGCCCGCGCAACCCCAGCTCGGAAGACATCGTGGGCAGCGGGCACCCCTCATGAGGTGATGTCTGATGCCATTGCGACAGGTAGCTATCAATGAACGCGTCCAACGGTCGCTGTTGGCTGAACAGCTTTTTGCAATGTTCATCCAGTTGAGCTGCGGCCTCTTGCAACGCCTTTTCCACCAACTCGTCCTTTGACCTGAAGTGCGCGTAAAACCCGCCATGCGTCAGGTTCAGCGACTTCATCAGCGGCTGCAGGCCGGTAGCGCCAATGCCGTCACGGCGAAAGCGTACCGAGGCCTCCTTGATGATGCGCCGGTGGGTTTGGGCTTTGTGGTCTTGTGAATAGCGCATGGGAAGGCCTCCGAAACATCAGGCCATATTAACCAAGCTTGGCGGGGCATACGCGGGTGTTTACAAAATTGTGCGGCTCAACGGGGAGCCGCTTCAGCCTCAACGATCCTGCGCATCCTTGGCGTCCGCCTGGGCATTGCGTTCTGCCACGCGCTTACGTTGTTCATCAGTCAATTCAACCTTGTTGGCGCTGTCTCGCAGCATCAACAAACCACCGACGATCGAACCGATCGCGACCACTAAAATCAACCAGGCATACCACGGCATAGGGCTCTCCTTGAGGCAGCAAACCGTGGGGAAATTTCCCACGGTAATGACTGCTTTGAGTAACGGGCTTTCTTAGTAGTTCATTGTAGGCCCGTTCTGCCCCGGTAGCCTTACAGCCCGGTCAACATAGCGTCCGCCGGTGCATCGGCGCGGTCTTGCGCGGTCAGTTGGAAGTACACAAAACCCACCACCATGAAGCCCAGGAAGATCAGCCCGATCAGCGCGTTGAACCACGCCATGGCCACCAGGCAGACCACGGCCAGTACCAGCGCAATCCCCGGCACGATTGGATAGCCCGGGGCGCGGAAGGTCCGCTCCAGCAGTGGCTCGGTCTTGCGCAGTTTGAACAGGCTGAGCATGCTCATGATGTACATGACGATGGCACCGAACACCGCCATGGTGATCATCGCGGCGGTCAGGGTCATGCCGCCCAGGTTGATCAGCCCGTCGCTGTAGATGGCGGCGATGCCGACGATGCCGCCGGCGATGATTGCCCGGTGCGGCGTCTGGAAGCGCGACAGTTTGGCGAGGAAGGAGGGCAGGTAGCCCGCGCGCGCCAGGGCGAAGAATTGGCGGGAGTAACCCAGGATGATCCCGTGGAAGCTGGCCACCAGGCCGAACAGGCCGATCCACACCAGCATGTGCAGCCAGCCCGAGCTGTCGCCGACCACGGTTTTCATCGCCTGGGGCAGCGGGTCGTTGATGTTCGACAGGGTGCGCCAGTCACCCACGCCACCGGCAAAGAACATCACGCCCATGGCCAGAATCACCAGGGTGAGGATGCCGCTGATGTAGGCCTTTGGAATAGTGCGCTTGGGATCTTTCGCCTCTTCGGCCGCCATGGCGGCGCCTTCGATGGCGAGGAAGAACCAGATGGCAAAGGGTATGGCCGCAAACATTCCGGCGATCGCCGGTGCGCCGAAGGTGTCGGAGCCGGCCCAGCCGTTGAGGGCGAAGTTGCTGAAGCTGAAGGCGGGAGCGACCACGCCCATGAACACCAGCAACTCGGCCACGGCAAGCACGCAGACCACCAATTCAAAGGTGGCGGCGAGCTTCACCCCGAGGATGTTCAGGCCCATGAACACAATGTAGGCGCCGACGGCCGCATGTTTCGGATCGAGGGCCGGAAACTGCACGTTCAGGTATGCGCCGATGGCCAGGGCGATCGCGGGTGGGGCGAAGACGAACTCGATCAGCGTCGCCAGCCCGGCAATCAAGCCACCTTTCTCGCCGAACGCCCGGCGGCTGTAGGCAAAAGGGCCGCCAGCATGAGGAATCGCGGTGGTCAGCTCGGTGAAACTGAATATAAAGCAGGTGTACATGGCGGCGACCATCAACGAGGTCACCAGGAAGCCCAATGTTCCCGCCACGCCCCAGCCATAGCTCCAGCCGAAATACTCTCCGGAAATCACCAGCCCGACTGCGATGCCCCACAAATGCAGAGTGCCCAAGGTGGGTTTGAGTTGTGTGTTCATCGTGTAGCTCTCCCTGAACGGTTTGGAATGTTTCAGGGCATTGCAGCGGACATGCCATTAACCAAAGCCGTGTCGTAAAGGCGCCGAACTGTCGCCGAGGGAACGGTTTGGCGTTTGAATCATTTCAAGCGCTGCACCAGATAAGGGCGTTGGTGTCTGGTCTGACGCTATCGCGGGCAAGCCCGGCTCCCACATTTGAAGTGCATACCCCCCGTAAACCCCGCATAAACCCACTCTTTACGCCGTCTTTACGCCCCACCCATACCGTCGCTCTCGTTCCTTTACGCCACTCCTGCGGACAATCCTCCTACACGCGGCAGTCGCCGCACGACGGAGAAACTTCCATGAGCGTTCTGGACGGGGTGTCACTGCTGTTGGCTGTGGCGCTGTTCATTTATCTGCTGGTTGCGCTGTTACGCGCGGATCGGAACTAGGAGCAGGCTATGCACAGTTATGACTATTGGCTGATCATCGCCTTCTTTGCCTTGGTGCTGATTCCGGCACCGGCCCTGGGGCGGTTCTACTACAAGGTAATGGAAGGGCAGCGAACCTGGCTCACGCCGGTGTTCGGCCCGGTCGAGCGCGTGTGCTATCGCCTTTCGGGTGTCGATGCAGACCAGGAACAGAGCTGGCAGAAATACGCGCTGGCGTTGCTGGCGTTCAACCTTGCCGGTTTCGTGCTGCTGTTCGCGATCCTGCTGTTCCAGGAATACCTGCCGCTGAACCCGCAGAAATTGCCGGGTCAGGAATGGACCCTGGCGTTCAACACCGCCATCAGTTTCATGACCAACACCAACTGGCAGAACTACAGCGGTGAAGCGTCCCTGAGCTACCTCAGTCAGATGGTCGGCCTCACCGTGCAGAACTTCGTCAGTGCCGCCACCGGCCTCGCCGTACTGGTCGCGTTGTGCCGTGGGATCGGTCGCAAATCCACCAAGACTTTGGGCAACTTCTGGGTCGACATGACTCGCGCCACGCTCTACGGCCTGTTGCCGTTGTGCCTGGTGTTCGCGTTGTTCCTGGTCTGGCAGGGCGTGCCACAAACCTTCGCTCACTATGTGAACGCGGTCACCATGCAGGGCGTTGACCAGGTCATCCCACTGGGCCCGGCTGCCAGCCAGATTGCGATCAAGCAACTGGGCACCAACGGTGGTGGCTTCTTCGGCGTCAACTCGGCGCATCCGTTCGAAGACCCGACTGCCTGGGCCAACCTGTTTGAGCTGGGCGCGATCATCCTGATTCCGGTGGCGCTGGTGTTCACCTTTGGCCACTACGTGAAAGATCTGCGTCAGAGCCGGGCGATCCTCGGTTGCATGCTGGCCCTGTTCATCATCGGCGGTGCTACCGCGATGTGGGCCGAGTACCAACCCAACCCGGCGCTGAACAACCCGGCGGTTGAACAGGCCGCGCCGCAGGAAGGTAAGGAAGCGCGCTTCGGCACCACTGGCACCGTGTTGTGGTCGGTGGCGACCACCGCCGCGTCCAACGGTTCGGTCAACGGTATGCAAGACAGCCTCAACCCCCTGAGCGGGATGGTGTCGCTGGTCAACATGATGGTCGGCGAAGTGATCTTCGGCGGCGTCGGCGCCGGCATGTACGGCATGTTGCTCAACGTGTTGATTGCGGTGTTCCTCGCCGGTTTGATGATTGGCCGTACACCGGAATACCTCGGCAAGAAACTCCAGGCCAAGGAAGTGCAGTTGCTGGTGGTGACCTTGCTGGTGATGCCGGTCGGCACCCTGGTACTCGGTGCCATCGCCGCCAGCCTGCCTGGCCCGGCCGGTGCCATCAGTAACCCTGGCCCCCACGGTTTCAGCCAGTTGCTGTACGCCTACACCTCGGCCAGTGCCAACAACGGTTCGGCGTTCGGCGGCTTCAGTGCCAACACCGCGTTCCACAACCTGATGTTGAGCCTGTCGATGTTGCTCGGTCGCTTCGGTTACATCCTCCCGGTACTGGCCCTGGCCGGCAGCCTGGCGATGAAGAAGACCGCACCGATTGGCCAGAACAGCTTCCCGACCCACGGCCCGCTGTTCGTGACCCTGTTGACCGTGACCATTTTGCTGGTGGGCGGCCTGACCTTCCTGCCGACGCTGGCACTTGGGCCTATCGCTGAACATCTGAGCATGGGCTTCTAAGGGGATATGAAAATGAATATGCCTGCAAAAAACGCGGCTCCGGTGAAAACCCAGGAGCCAGCCAAGACCGCAATGTCGGCCCTGTGGCGCCCGGCGCTGGTCCAGGCGTTCGTCAAGCTGGACCCGCGCCAGCTGCAACGCTCGCCGGTGATGCTGGTGGTCGAACTGACCGCGATCCTCACCACCATCCTGTGCTTCGTGCCGGAGGTGGCCGTACCGACCTACGTCTCCGTGCAAATCGCCGTGTGGCTGTGGTTCACCGTGCTGTTTGCCAACTTCGCCGAAGCCTTGGCTGAAGGCCGCGGCAAGGCCCGCGCCGACAGCCTCAAGGCCGGCAGCGAGGGCCTCAGCGCCCGCCGCAAGGAAGCCGACGGCAGCTTCAAGGTCGTGCCGGCCACCAGCCTGCGCAAAGGTGATGTGGTACGCGTGGTCGCCGGGGAAATGATCCCGGGCGACGGCGAAGTCATCGAAGGGATTGCCGCGGTCAACGAAGCGGCCATCACCGGTGAATCGGCCCCGGTTATCCGTGAATCCGGCGGCGACCGCTCGGCCGTCACCGGCAACACCCGCCTGGTCTCGGACTGGTTGATGATTCGCATCACCGCCAACCCGGGCGAGTCGACCCTGGACCGCATGATCGCCCTGGTGGAAGGCGCCAAACGCCAGAAAACCCCCAACGAAATCGCGCTGGACATCCTGCTGATCGGCCTGACGCTGATCTTCCTGCTGGTGGTGGTGACCCTGCAGCCGTTCGCCCACTTCGCCAATGGCAACCTGCCGCTGGTGTTCCTGGTGGCGCTGCTGGTGACGCTGATCCCGACCACCATCGGCGGCCTGTTGTCGGCCATCGGTATTGCCGGCATGGACCGCCTGGTGCGTCTGAACGTGATCGCCAAGTCCGGCCGCGCAGTGGAAGCGGCGGGGGACGTGCACGTGCTGTTGCTGGACAAGACCGGCACCATCACCTTCGGTAACCGTCGTTGCACCAACGTGATCGCCGCGCCGGGTGTCAGCGGCAAGGAACTGGCTGAGGGCGCGCTGCTGGCATCCTTGGCGGACGACACGGCCGAAGGTAAGTCCATCGTCGAATACCTGCGCGGCCAGCACCCGCAAGCCGAGCCGTCGACGGATGAGCTGACCTCGGTACCGTTCAGCGCGGAAACCCGCCTGTCCGGCGTCGACTACCAGGGCCGTGTGTTCCGTAAGGGTGCCGTGGATTCGCTGCTGGCGTTCATTGGCCTGCAACGCCGCGACCTGCAACCGGCGCTGTCGCGGGAAATCGACAAGATCGCCCAGAGCGGCGGCACACCATTGCTGGTGTGTGCCGACGGCAAATTGCTCGGCGCGATTCACCTCAAGGACGTGGTCAAGCCCGGCATCCGCGAACGGTTTGCCGAGCTGCGCAAGCTGGGGATCCGCACCGTGATGGTGACCGGCGACAACCCGCTGACCGCTGCTGCGATTGCCGCTGAAGCCGGTGTGGATGACGTGCTCGCCGAAGCCACCCCAGAGAAAAAACTCGCGCGCATTCGTCACGAACAGAACGATGGTCGCCTGGTTGCGATGTGCGGCGACGGCGCCAACGACGCCCCGGCGCTGGCCCAGGCTGACGTCGGCATGGCAATGAACGACGGCACGCAAGCCGCCCGTGAAGCGGCCAACATGGTCGACCTCGACAGCGACCCGACCAAGCTGCTGGACGTGGTGCAGATCGGCAAGGAATTGCTGGTGACCCGTGGTGCGCTGACCACCTTTTCCATCGCCAACGACGTGGCCAAGTACTTCGCAATCCTGCCAGCGCTATTCGCCTCGATCTACCCGCAACTGGGTGTGCTCAACGTGATGCACCTGCAAAGCCCGCAGAGCGCGATCCTCTCGGCCATCGTGTTCAACGCGCTGATCATCGTGGTGCTGATCCCGCTGGCGCTGCGCGGTGTGCGCGTACAGGCGGCGAGTGCGGCGGCGTTGCTGCGTCGCAACCTGCTGATCTACGGCCTGGGCGGGATCGTGGTGCCGTTCGTGGGTATCAAGGCGATCGACATGCTGTTGACCGCGCTGCACCTGGTTTGACTCGATGCCCGCAGGTACCGGCAAACCGGTGCCTGCAGGTTGCAATGACCGAATTGAGGAATTTGAAATGTCCAACATTATCCGCCCGGCCCTGAGCCTGCTGGTGTTGATGAGCCTGATCACCGGCGTGGCCTATCCCCTGGTTGTCACCGGCGTGGCGCAAGTCGCATTCCCTGTCCAGGCCAACGGCAGCCTGGTACACGATGCCAGCGGCAAGGTTCGCGGTTCGAGCCTGATTGCCCAGGATTTCACCGGTGACGGCTGGTTCCACCCACGGCCATCTGCCGGTGCGTTTGCTACGGTTTCCAGCAGCGCCAGCAACCTCGGCCCAAGCAACCCCGCACTGGCCACTCGTGTATTTGACGATGCCAGGAAAATGCTGGTGCCAGACCAGGGACCGGTGCCGATGGCATTGCTGACTACCTCCGGCAGCGGTCTTGATCCACACTTGCCACCGCAGGCAATTGCCTATCAACTGGCCCGGGTAGCGGCCGCACGTAATCTGCCGGTGGCGACCCTGCAGCGCTTGATGGACGAGCACATCGAAAGCCCGCTGGTGGGGCCGCCGGTGGTGAACGTGCTGGCGTTGAACATGGCCTTGGAAAAACTGTAAGCCGTGGCGCCGCTTTCGCGAGCAAGCCCGCTCCCACATTCGACTGAGTTTCACCTTTGGAATGCGGTCAAATGTGGGAGCGGGCTTGCTCGCGAAGGCGGACTCAAGAAACCCACATCAACACCTGAAGGAAGACCGCCCGCATGAGCGACTCCGGCCGCGCCGATGCCCTGTTAGCCGATCTGCCCCGGGACGGCCGTGGCCGGCTCAAAGTCTTCCTCGGCGCCGCCCCGGGCGTGGGCAAGACCTACGCCATGCTCCAGGCTGCCCACACCCAACTGCGCCAGGGTGTGCGGCTGATCGCCGGCGTGGTGGAAACCCACGGCCGCGCCGAGACCGAAGCCTTGCTCAGCGGCTTGCCACAACAGCCGCTGCTGCGTTCCGAATACCGCGGCGTGATGCTGGAGGAAATGGACCTCGACGGCCTGCTCGCCGCCAAGCCCAAACTGGTGCTGGTGGACGAACTGGCCCACAGCAACGCCCCCGGCAGCCGCCACGAAAAACGCTGGCAAGACATTCAGGAATTGCTCTCGGCGGGCATCAACGTCTTCACCACGGTCAACGTCCAGCACCTGGAAAGCCTCAACGACCAGGTGCGCGGCATTACCGGCGTGCAAGTGCGCGAGACCTTGCCCGACTGGGTCTTGCAGGAAGCCGATGAACTGCTGCTGATCGACCTGCCATCCCGGGAACTGCTGGAGCGCCTGCGGGACGGCAAGGTCTACGTGCCGGAACAGGCCCGTGCTGCCATCGATGCCTTCTTCACCCAGACCAACCTCATGGCCCTGCGCGAGCTGGCGATGCAAACCGCCGCGGCCCATGTCGACGATGACCTGGCCCAGGGTTATCGCCAATTGGGCCAGGCCGCACCGGCTGTGCGTGGCCGCTTGCTGGTGGGCGTGGACGGCGATGCCCAGGCCGAACGCCTGGTTCGTCACGCCAGCCGGGTGGCCCAGCGTCGGCATCTGCCGTGGAGCCTGGTGCATGTGGATAACGGCCGGGTGCGCGATGAACAATCGCGCCTGCGTCTGCAAAACGCCCAGCAACTGGCCGAGCGTCTTGGCGGTGAAGTGGTGTTGCTGCGAGCGGGGGAGGTGGCCAAGACCCTGATCCAGCACGCCGCCGAGCGTCGCGCCAGCTTGATTCTGGTGGGGCAGTCCCGGCCGCGCTGGCGGCGCAATCTGTTTGGTGGCGGCTTGGCGGCACGCCTGCTGCGCAATGCACGGGGCCTGGAAATCAACGTCCTCGACAGCGACGAAGTTCCGGCCCCTCCGCGCCTGCCGGATGTGCGTGGGCTGGTGTGGTTTGACTATGCCCTGGCGGTGGTGGCGACCGTGATCGCGGCCGCAGTCGCATGGGGTGTCGCCAGTGCCTTGCCGTTGCCGAATATCTCGCTGGTGTTCCTCGCCGCCGTATTACTGGTGGCGGTGCGCAGTAGCCTGGGGCCGGCGCTGGCGTGTGCGGCGCTGTCATTCCTGAGCTACGACTTCCTGTTCATCCCGCCGAATTTCTCCTTCGCGATCCAGCGTGAAGAAGACGTGCTGACGCTGTTGTTCTTCCTGCTGATGGCGGCGCTTACCGGTAATCTCGCTGCACGCCAGCGCCGGCAGTTGCAGGCGCTGCGCGATACCCAGGAAGAAACCACCGAGCTGCTCGACCTGTCCCGCAAACTCACCGCCGCCACCGATCGCCAGGCAGTGATCAGTGCCGCCGCGCATCATCTGGAAGGCTGGAGCGACCTGCAATTGTGCCTGCTCAACCGCGACGGGCAGGGCGACTGGAAGGTCGAGACCGGTGGCCCGATCACCTTTACCGAAGCCGAACGCGCCGCCGCCGACTGGGCCTGGCAGCACGATCAGCCGGCCGGCATGGGCACCGGCACCTTGCCGTTCGGGCGCTGGTGGTGGTGGCCGTTGTCCGGCGAAGAAGGCCCGTTGGGTCTGCTGGGGGTCAGCCCGAAGGCCGGGCTTGAACTGAGCGGCCAGCGCCGTCGCCTGCTCACGGCCTTGAGCCAGCCATTGGCTCAAGCCCTGGCCCGTGCACAACTCGGCCAGGAGCTGGAAGCCGCGCGCCTGCACGGCGAAACCGAGCAATTGCGCAGCGCCTTGCTGGCTTCGGTGTCTCACGATTTGCGCACACCGCTGACCTCCATGCGTGGCAGCATCGACAGCCTGCTGGCCCTCGGCGAGGCGATTCCCCTGGAAGATCGCCGGGAGCTGCTGGAAGGCACTCGCGATGAGGCTGAGCGCCTGGATCGCTACATCCAGAACCTGCTGGACATGACTCGTCTGGGCCACGGCGCGCTGAAGCTGGCGCGGGACTGGGTGTCACCCGGCGATATCGTCGGCAGCTCCCTGGGCCGCTTGCGTGCGGTATTGGCGCCGCTGCAGGTGATCACCGACGTGCCGCCCGAGCTGCCGCTGCTCTACGTGCATGCCGCGTTGATCGAGCAGGCACTGGTCAACGTACTGGAAAATGCCGCACGCTTCTCGCCGCCACAAGGCCGGCTGAAACTCAGCGCGGGCGTGCAGGATAACCAGTTGTTTTTTGCTGTTGCCGATGAGGGACCGGGGATTCCCGAGGAGGAGCGGGCGAAAATTTTCGATATGTTCTACACCGCCGCCAGGGGGGATCGCGGCGGGCAGGGCACCGGGCTCGGCCTGGCGATCTGCCAGGGCATGGTCGGCGCCCACGGCGGGCATATCAGCGTGGCCGACGGCATTGAGGGCCGTGGCACCTGCATCACTTTATTCCTGCCATTGCAGGCCCAGCCTGGCCTGGAAAGCGAACCTTGAGCTACCCTCTTTTCTTCACGGATTTTGATTGGACACCATGAGCCAAACTGCGACGATTTTGGTCATTGACGACGAACCGCAGATCCGCAAGTTCTTGCGTATCAGCCTGGCCTCCCAGGGCTACAAAGTGATCGAGGCCGGCACCGGCAACGAAGGCCTGGCGCAGGCCGCCTTGAGTAAACCGGACCTGCTGGTGCTTGACCTCGGCCTGCCGGACATGGACGGCCAGCAGGTGCTGCGCGAGTTTCGTGAGTGGTCCACGGTACCGGTACTGGTGTTGTCGGTGCGAGCCAGTGAAGTGCAAAAAGTCGAGGCGCTGGACAACGGCGCGAATGACTATGTGACCAAGCCATTTGGCATCCAGGAGTTTCTTGCACGGGTGCGGGCGTTGTTGCGCCAGGCGCCGGCGGGGGAGGCCCAGGAAGCGGCGTTGCGCTTTGGCCCGCTGACGGTAGACCTGGCTTATCGGCGGGTGCTGCTGGACGGTGTCGAAGTGGCGCTGACCCGCAAGGAATACGCGGTGCTGGCGCAACTGGCGCGGCATCCCGGGCGGGTGATCACCCAGCAGCAACTGCTCAAGGATATCTGGGGCCCGACCCATACCGAAGACAGCCATTACCTGCGGATTGTGGTGGGGCATCTGCGCCAGAAACTGGCGGATGATCCGACCCAGCCACGGTTTATCGTGACTGAGGCCGGTGTTGGGTATCGGCTATTGAACACCGAAGCCTGAAGCGTTAGCTCACCTGTGGCGAGGGAGCTTGCTCCCGCTGGGCTGCGCAGCAGCCCCAGAATCCTGGGAGCGCTTCGCACTCCAGCGGGAGCAAGCTCCCTCGCCACACAAGCCCTGCTTATCAAACCTCAGTGTTGCTCGCTCTCGTAACGATCCAGCGTATCGCTCGCGATCTCCCGCCCCAGCGCGATCAACTCCGGCGCTTTGTAAAACTCGAAAAACCGGCACACGCGCTTCGGCACGTTGATCAGAATATCCGGCGGATACCCGGCGATCTTGTACTGCGCCAATGACGTCTGCATCACCTCAAAGCTCTGGTTGATCAAATCCAGCAGCGATGCAGGCCCCACGTTATCGATGATGAACGAGCCGGTCGCCGACTTTGGCGCCCCGGCCTTTTCCGGTGCCGCCGCCGGTTGTTGCGCCTCGGGTTCGGCAGAGTCCAGCCACGGGTTGATGTCGGCAGCCTGGGCCAGCAGCGCTTCCTGTTCCAGCATCAACAACTGCTCGGCCTGCTTGCGCCGAAACGGCAAGTGCGAACCCAGTGAACGCACCAGGTTGTCGAAGCGGCTCCTGAACGCCGGCGGACGCTGGATCACCGGAAGCTTGTAGTGCTTCTGGTTGGTGGAGTTGAGGTTGACCGCAATGATCAGGTCGCAGTGGCTCGACACCACCGGCACGATCGGCAGAGGGTTCAGCAAGCCGCCGTCCACCAGCATGCGATTGCCCTGCATCACCGGGGTGAACAGGCTGGGAATCGCCGCCGAGGCCCGCATGGCCTGGTGCAGGCAGCCTTCCTGGAACCAGATTTCCTGCTGGTTGGTCAGGTCCGTGGCCACGGCGGTGTAGGGAATGCGCAGGTCTTCGATATTGATCTCGCCGACGATCTTGCGGATCTGCCCGAACACCTTCTCGCCACGGATCGCCCCCAGGCGAAAGCTCACGTCTACCAGGCGCAGTACGTCCAGGTAGTCGAGGCTTTCGATCCAGTTTCGGTACTCTTCCAGCTTGCCCGCGGCATAGATCCCACCCACCACGGCGCCCATGGAGCAACCGGCAATGCAGGCGATGTCGTAGCCGCGTTTTTCGATTTCCTCGATCACGCCGATATGGGCGTAGCCCCGGGCGCCGCCGGAGCCCAGCACCAATGCAACACGTTTCTTCATGACCTGATCCTTCGTAAAACAGGTGACCACAATGCACCCATCGAGGGGCGCGCTTCAATCATCACTGTCACAACCGATTATTTTCGCGAGCGGGCCACCACGCTCGGGTATGCTCTGGCAATCGGGACTGCGGATTCAGGCAGTCGGATAAGGCACTTTTCGGTGTAGGCAACGTCTACACCTGTGACTGTTTTTTCTTTTCTTGAGGTGTCATTTGATGAAAGCCTGGATGTGTGTGCCTGTGATCGTGTTGGCCCTGGCCGGTTGTGCCGGGAAAACCGCTTATCGCGACAGCTGCGGCACGCAACTGGATGCTGCGTGGCACGAGCTGGACCTGGCCAAGGCCGAAGGTTTCGCCGGCACCGTGAGTTACTCCAAGGCTCTGTCGTTGTTGACTGGCGCCAAGACCCAGCAGCAGTTCGAAGCCTTCGAAGGCTGCTCGACCAAGGCCGAGAAAGCCCGCTTCTATATTCGTGAGTCGCGCGCAGGGCGCTAACCCCGCGTAGCAGTTGTCGAGTGCAACGAGGCTGCGTCGGCGGCCTCAAGCCCGAAGGTTTAATCATTGAGGAGGAAAGGATGTCAGCCTTGGTCGATCAGCTAGTCGCTCAGATCATCGGCCTGGAAGTTGGGTTACTGAGCTGCCAGGCGCGCCTCGCCGCCGTCACGGACGACGAGGCCCTGCACGATCTGCGCACCACGGTGCGGCGCTTGCGCAGCCTGTTGCGGCCATTGCGCGGGTTGCCCGGTGTCGAGCAGCTCGAGGCGGCCGCCAGTGCCGTCGGCCAACTGACCACGCCATTTCGCGACCGCGAAGTGCTGGCGGCGTACCTCCACCAACACGGCCATCATGAGGCGGCCGAGCGGCGTATCCGGCAGCAGCCGGCCACCTACCGCTCGGTTGCACAAGGGCCTGAGCTGGCGCAACTGCTGTTGATCCTCGAAGCATTCCCCCGCTTTATCCGCGCCTCCCAACGGCAGAAATTGCTCAAGGGCCTGCGCACGCGCATTGAAAACCGCCTGGCCAAGCAATGGAAGAAGCTCGGCGAAGCGCTGCACGACCCCAACCACGACCGTCATCGCCTGCGCCTGTTGATCAAGCGCGTGCGTTATGCGGCCGAGGCTTATCCCGAGCTGAACAAGCTACCGCCCAAAGCCATATCGCGTCTCAAGGCGGCCCAGGGCGCCCTGGGTGATTGGCACGATTGCTGGCAATGGCTGGCGCAAGCCGGGCACGAGCCCGATTTGCAGGCGTGCGTGCCTGGTTGGCACCGCACCATGGCCGAGGCGGAAGGGCAGGCGGATCGGGTTTTGGATAAGTTGAACGCCGACTGCTTCGCTTGACCCTGCGACCTATCTGTCCGGGATTTTGGCCGGAATAGGCGCTGCATGGTGTAGGCCGGCTGGTTAAGATCCCTCAACTCCTTTTTCAAGTTGAGACCGCCATGCGCTTTAGTGATTTACTCGACGCTGCCCGCAGCCACCCGTTGGACGTTTCGATCCCGGCCGAATGGGCCCAGGGCCGCGCCAGCTTTGGCGGGCTGGTTGCGGCGTTGGAGTACGAGGCCTTGCGGGCGAAGGTCCCGGCGGATCGCCCGTTGCGCTCACTGGCGATCACCTTTGTGGGCCCGGTGGCGCCGGACGTGCCGGCCCGCTACGAAGTCGAAGTGCTGCGCGAAGGCAAGGCCGTCAGCCAAGTGCTGGGACGTGTGGTGCAGAACGGTGAAACGATGACCCTGGTGCAGGCCAGTTTTGGCGCATCACGGCCTTCGCAGATTGACGTCGCCGCCGAACCGGCGCCCACCTTCAAGCATTGGGATGAATGCCAGGAGTTGCCCTACATCAAAGGCGTGACGCCGGAGTTCATGCGCCACCTGGCGATGCGCTGGAGCGTCGGTGGCCTGCCGTTCACCGGCAATACATCCCGGGAGATGGGCGGCTGGGTGCGCTTGCGTGGCGATGTAAAAGAAGAGCCGCTGACCGAAGCGCACATCCTCGCGCTGGTGGATGCGTGGCCACCGTCGGTGTTGCCGCACCTGAAACAACCGGCGGCCGGCAGCACCCTGACCTGGACCATCGAATTTGTCCAACCGCTGCAAAACCTGAGCACCCTGGACTGGTGCCAATACCTGGTCCACATCGAGCACGCCCGCGATGGCTATGGTCATGCGGCTGCGCAGTTGTGGAGCCCCGACGGCCAGTTGATCGCTATCAGCCGCCAGTCGGTGGTGGTGTTCGCCTGAGTCCTCAGACCAGCAAGTGTTGATCGCTGGAGGCGTCGCTGCCGCGTGCCTCCAGGCGGCGACCGTGATGCTGCAATGCAAGGGCTGCCAGAATGCCGACGATACCGATGGCGGCACTCGCCAGGTTCTCGCTGAACACGCCCGATGCCATCAACAGAAAACCGATGACCAGGAGTGGCAGCGCAATCAGCTGCAACACTTGATTGGTCCCGTGCTGGTGATTTTGCGGGTGGGTGCGCCATTGCCAGGCGGGGATATTTGGATGACGTTTGCCCATGATCGTGATTCCTCTGTCCGTTGAAACATCTTGAGCAGAGTTTAGGTCGGGCAGGGTGGGGCTGCGAATCAAGGATGGCTATGGGGGCCATAGCCATCCCTTTAGGGGTTAGAGCCGCAACTGGCCGATGGCCTTGCTCAGTTCCCCGGCCAGGGTTGCCAGCTCATTGCTGGTGGTCGCCGAGTCTACCGTCTGCTGCACGGTGTTTTCGGTGACGTCCCGAATGCTCACCACCGCCCGATTCATTTCCTCGGCCACATGGCTTTGCTGCTCGGCAGCCACGGCAATCTGCGTGTTGCTCTCACGCATCTGCGCCACCGCGCCGGTGATCTCGGCGAGGGCAATCCCGGCTTCTTGAGCCTGTTGCACACAGTCGTCGGCCTTGAACGAGCTTTCCTGCATGAAATCCACCGCGTCCCGGGTGCCGGCTTGCAGGGCGGACACCATGCGGGTGATTTCATCGGTGGAGCTTTGCACCCGCTTGGCCAGGTTGCGCACTTCGTCGGCGACCACGGCAAAACCCCGGCCCATTTCGCCGGCGCGGGCGGCTTCGATGGCGGCGTTGAGGGCCAGCAGGTTGGTCTGTTCGGCGATGCTGTGAATCACCCCGACCACGCCATTGATTTTCTGGCTGTCCTCGGCCAGCTTCTGGATCATTTCGGCGGTCTGCTGCACGCCGGTGGACAGCCCGGCAATCGAGCGCTGTACCCGGCTGACCACTTCCTGGCCGCTGCCGGCGAGAGTATCGGCCGTCTGTGACAGGTCGCGGGTGGCGCCGGCGTGCTGGGCGATGTGGTAGACGGTGGCGGTCATCTCGTTGATCGCCGTGGCGGCCTGGTCGGTTTCGCTTTGCTGGCCGAGCATGCCGTGCTGCACCTCGTTCATGCTGCTGGCCAGGCGTGCGGCGCCGTCGTCCAGTTGCCTGGCGGTGCGCGCAACCGTGTTGACCACGCGTTGATAACCCGCCTGCATCGCGTTGAAGGCGCTGGCCATCTGCCCGACTTCATCCTTGCAGGCCAGGGGGACGCGGGCCGAGAGGTCGCCGGTTTTCTCGACGTGCAGCATCACGTCTTTCAAGGTGTTGAGCTGGCTGAGGAGAAAGCGGATCAGCAGCTGTGAGGCGCCGAGCATGGCCAGCATCAGAATCATCACCGCTACGGCGTAGTTGGCGAAGCGTTCTTCGAACACTTGGCTCAAGCTGGGCCCGTAGGCCAGCACGGCGACCTGTTGACCGTCGGCACGGCTGATTACTTCGGCGCCCATCAGCGGGTTTTCGCCGAGCAGTGGCATGTGATTGAAATCCACCCAGCCACTGGCGTTGGCCAGGGCTGACAGATCTTCGTCGCCCAGTTGTGGGACTTTGCCCCTGGCAAACGTCAGCCAGTGCTCGCCCTTGGGCAGTGGCTGGCCGGCGGGCCAGGCAACGAGCAAGCGCCCCTGGGCTTGCGCCGACGCCTGTGAGGCCTGGCTGCGGGCCTGTTGTTCGAGCTGCACGGCGTACAACACCAGCAGCAGGGTGGTGATGAAGGCGACCGCGTTCACGGCCCAGAATTTGTACTTCAGCGAGATGTTGCTAAGCCAGGCACCCATGGAAGGTTTTCTCTGATAGCGGAAACAGCATTGGCAAGGTGCCATTATTGTGCCGCTATCGGGATGCCGGGTTTTGATATGGGTCAATGCGCCGCGTCAATCCGGCACAGGCAATCCAAAAAAGGCGCGGGCACAGGCGGTGCTGTGTTGCGCCAGGTCTTCCACGGTTTCTTCGCGGTGCAACGCGACCTCCCGCAGGACTTCCGGTAAATAGGCGGGTTCGTTGCGACCGTTTTTCGGCTTGGGCCGCAGGGTGCGAGGCAGCAGGTAGGGCGCGTCGCTTTCCAGCATCAGGCGGCCCCGGGGAATTTCCCTGACCAGCGGATGCAGGTGCGTCCCACGGCGCTCGTCACAGATCCAGCCGGTGATACCGATATGCAGGTCCAGGTCGAGGTAGCTGAACAGCGCCCGCTGCTCGCCGGTGAAGCAGTGCACCACGGCGGCCGACAGGTGATCGCGGTAGTCCCGCAGGATTTCCAGCAGGCGCTGGTTGGCGTCACGTTCGTGGAGGAATACCGGGAGCTTCAACTCCACGGCCAGGGCCAGGTGTTCTTCGAGGACTTTTTCCTGCTGGGGGCGCGGTGAGAAATCCCGGTTGAAATCCAGCCCGCATTCACCCACCGCACGCACGCGACTTTCCTTGAGCAGGCCGCGCAGGCGCCTGGCGCTTTCGGCGTTCCAGTCACTGGCAGAGTGGGGGTGAATGCCGGCGGTGGCGAACAGGCGTTGGCCACTTTCGTCCAGTTGCTGGCACAGCTCCAGGGCCTGTTCGCTGCCGTCGACACTGGTACCGGTGAGCACCAATTGGCTCACCCCGGCGGCGTAGGCACGGTCGAGAACGGCCTGGTGCTTTTCGTCGAAACTTGGGTTGGTCAGGTTGACGCCGATATCAATGAGTTGCATGGTGCTACCTCCGCCTGCGGTCGGAAAGCATATCAGAGCTGTAGATTTATAAGAAAAGCCAAGAACTACAACGAGTTAAAGCTGTCTTTGAAAGTCGCAAGTAACACCGTGTTTGGTTTGTCGCCATCTGCCGTGCCACCCTTGCGCCCAAAGCCTGCGCTCATGGCGCTCTGTTTCTGTCCCCCAACGCCTCGTTTTTCGCGAAGCAATGGGCAGTATTCTTTCTTCCGGAGAGCGGATGATCCGACCCTCGGCGTTGCTTGTGTTGTGCCTGACGTTACTGCTGCCCATGGCGGCGGTTGCGCGTCTGGACGGGCCGCTGGAAGTGACCCGGCCCGGCAAGGTCCGCGACCTTGCGGAAATCCGCAGCAGCCGCACCTTGCGGGTATTGGTCAACCAGAGCCGCAACAGTTCCGGCGAAGTCCAGGGCCAGGCCATCGGTGTTGAATACCATCGCCTGCGCGCTTTCGAGCAATACCTCAACGGTCACGCCCGTGACGGCGAGGAAATCAACCTCAAGATTATTCCCAAGGCCAAGGATCAGCTGATTGGCGCATTGGCCCGTGGCGAGGGCGACCTGGTGGCACCCGGCGAATTGCTGGATGTGAAAGCCGCCCACAAGATTGCCACCAGCGACCCGATCGCCAGCGACGTGCCGTTATGGCTGGTGGGGCTGAAGGGCGAGCGGCGGTTTACCCGGCTGGAGCAACTGTCCGGGCGCACGCTGGCCTTGACCACGGGCAGTGCCGCGTCTGATGCGATCAGCCAGGTCAACCAAAAGCTGGCGCTGCACAAATTGCCGCCGGTGAAGGTGGAATGGGTGGATCCGAGCCTCGCGGTAGAGGACGTGCTGGAGATGGTCCAGGCCGGGATTTTCCACCTGACCATTGTCGAGCGGCCGATTGCCGAACGCTGGGCGAAGATCCTGCCCAAGCTGCGTTTCGACCGGCAAGTGACCATCAGCGAGCCGGGCGAAGAGTATTGGTTTGTGCGCCAGGATGCCTCGATGCTGCGGGCCAGTATTGATCGCTTCCTCAAGACCTACCGCACGCCGTCCGATCAGGATGTGGCGTTCCAGCGCATCTACCGCCGCCTCTACCAGGTACGTTATCCACTGGCTCGCGTCGACCGCCAGCGCCTGGAAAAACTGCGCCCGGTGCTGCAAAAGCATGCCCGCGAGCAGGGCATGGACTGGCTGAACCTGGCCGCGCTGGCGTTCAAGGAGTCTGCCCTGGACCCTGGCGCTCGCAGCAGCGGCGGCCCCACCGGGCTGATGCAGATCACGCCATCGGCGGCGCAGCGGGTCGGGGTGAACAACATCGAAAGCCTGGACAATAATGTGCAGGCGGGCGCGCGGTACCTGGCGATGATCCGGCGCAAGTTCTTCTCAAGCCCCAAGCTCAACGAGCGCGAGCGCATGGCGTTTGTGCTGGCGGCCTACAACATGGGGCCCGAGCGGGTCCAGGGAATGCGTGCCGAAGCGCGGCGGCGGGGGCTTAACCCAAACCAATGGTTTTTCCAGGTCGAGCGCATTGCCATGGAGCAGGTGGGAATGAGCGGCGTCAGCTATGTTAATAGCGTGAACAAGTATTACCTGGCGTTTGATCGTGAGCGGGAGTCGTTGGAGCCGGCAGCGCCACGGGTTGCCTCACGTAAATAATCTATTAATTCGATAATTATGAGCCGCTTTATCGGCTTTTATCATTGTTTAAACTGATTAATATAGCGGCCAACCCAACCCCTACCTTGAAAAGGATTATCAGCATGAGCCCATTGATCACCCGCATCCTCTCCACCCGCGCCGGCTACGGCCTGACTGTCCTGCGGATTTTTGTCGGGATCATCTTCGCCGCCCACGGTTCGCAAAAGCTCTTTGGCTGGTTTGGCGGCGGCGGCCTGGCGGGCACTGCCCAGTGGATGGAAAGTATCGGCCTGGCCCCGGGTACCCTGATGGCGGTGTTGTCCGGTGGTACCGAGTTCTTCGCCGGGCTGGCGCTGATCATTGGTTTGCTGGCGCGGCCAGCGGCACTCGGCCTGTCGATCATTTCCCTGGTGGCGATTTTCTCGGTGCATATCCATAACGGTTTGTTCATGGCCAACAACGGCTACGAGTTCGCCCTGGCGCTGCTGGGCGGTACGCTTGCCGTGTTGTTGGAAGGTGCGGGCAAATTGTCCGCAGACCGCGCCATCACTCACTGATACCGCGAACCCCCCTTAAAAGGCCCGCCCAGTGCGGGCCTTTTCGTTGCTCGGGATTCTTGACACCGCCCTACAGGCTTCTCTAGGATGTTGCCCATGCGCCGATTTAAACAGCTAATTGCGGGGCGCCACCGGTGACTGATCACAGTCCCGACAGAAGCCAGAGCCATAGGCCAGCTTCGAAATTCCGCTAAAGCGCTGGTTCGGTGTTGCCTCTCACCTGCCCGCAGACTTTTGAGGCAGAGACACGACACAATGAATGCACTACGCCCCCTCATACGCCTGGCCCCGATCACCGCGGACCTGACCCAACGCAATCCTAAAATCCTCTTGGGCGGCAAGCATCAGCCGACGTTGCTGCGCTATCTGGATGGCTGGCCGCGCCGCACGGGGCGGCCTTCGGCCTTTCTGATCCAGTTTGTCGAAGACGGCGACTCCCTTGCGCGCTTTGCGTCCAACAGCTTCGACCTGGCCGTCATTCAGGCGCCCAGTGCCAGCGACGCGGGCGAAGTGATACGCCAACTGACCCGCATTGCCCGGCAAGGGCTGATCGCCCGGCGTTGAGCCCTCAGTAGAACGCTGCTGAAGGCAGGTGCCGGTGACGGCGACGCAACAGGAAAATACCCCCCGCAATCAGGCACAGTATCAGCGGTACAGGCACGATATTGAGCAGCTTCACTTTGCGTTCCAGGGCGTGAACCTCGGCGTATGACTGGACCTTCAGCGCGTGAATTTCCATGGGGATTCGCAACCGCTCCTTGTTGAGCGCTTGCAGCAGTGTGTTGGAGGTTGCAGCCTGAGGGCCCGGGGAAATTGTCGGGGGGTTGAGCAGTTGCCATTCCTTTTCCGTTTGTTCCAGGCGTTGCGCCAGTTCGGCGGACTTCTCACCGTAGGCCAGTGCCGCGTCTTCGCGCATTGCCTGCAGCACCTGCAGTGATCGAGCACCGCCTGCGCGGGGGCGAATGTTCATCAGTGCATCGGGCGCGGCCAGGTTGTCCAGGGTGTTCAATACAAACATCGCGTTATCTGACAACGGGCTACCCGCCGCGCGATGCTTCTGGAGCATTCCAGACACACGATCGCTGAGCAGGTCAGTGTCGGCGACCACGACCACATGGATGTTCGCAGCCTTTTGCAAGCCGGTGTTACGCCCACTGATGCCGTCAGGAAAGGCGGAATAGGCGGGCCCTTCGACGCGGGCGGCGATCACCTGTTGTTGAGCGCGAGTGGCTGTTTCATTGATCAGTGAATTGAGCTGCGCTGGCAGGGCGAAGCGCTCTGCCTCAAACAGCGCGGCGTGCGCGGAGCTTTGCAGCAATGGGGTGAAGGTCATGCGGCTTCTCTTGGCAGGGGCCAGGGCGCCGCTGCTCAAGACGTTGACGTTGTGAAGTTTCCAGGCGCTGATGTCATCCTGTGCCATCGCCTGGCGGGGCAAGGTCAGTGCCGCGGGATGGCGCACAGGCGGCTGGCCGGTGGTCAGGATCACCGAAGTGGCATAGTCGCGATCGGCAATCACCTTGTTCGCGGGCATCTGGATGCCCCAGGCGGACAGCAATGCCTCCAGCCTGGGGTTTTCCGGAGTCGTGACGCTGGTGTCCAGCCCGACAAGCGGGTCGATAAACATCATCAACTTGCCTGCGCCCAATACAAACTGGTCTATTGCGTAAAGGGTTTGGTCAGGCAGGTTGCCGGGATGAACCACCATCAGGGTTTTGACGTGTTCAGGAATTTGCGCGATACCCGGCTCCAGGCTCACCACGTTGAACTGGCGACGGATCTCCTGCAACACCTGCCAGGGAGGCGTATTAACGCCGTTGCGTTCATCTCGCTCACCGTTTATTGGCAGCCGGGAGATCACGCCCATGACGGGTTGCTCGGGGTGGATCACCTTATGAATCAAATGGCTGATTTCATACTCCAGCAGTGACTCCCGGTCCGGGCTGAATGACGGGATGCTATGGGGCGCATGGCCCGCGCTGGTACCCACCAGGCCGAAGAATCCGTGTTGTTCGTCAAGTCCCAGTAACCTGGCTTTGTATTCATCTTCAGAAAAAGGGGTGGGGTCGATGAGGTGCAGGTTGATTTTGCCCTTTGCCGCTTTTTCATATTCCTTGAGCAACAGCTCTACCCGTTTAGCGTAGCTTTCAACGGCGTTGGCTTTGTGTGCACGGTTGCTTGAATTGAAGAAGTACAGATCCACCGGTGTTTCCAGTGAACCGAGCATAGCCTGTACAGGATCGGAAAGTGTATGGATGTTCTGTTCCGAAAAATCCAGCCGTGGATTTGGAAGTTTCAGTGCCCAGACCAGGTTAAAAGCGAGAAACAGTAACAGCAGCGTGATAATTGTGAGGCTGGCACTTAGTCGCGTTTTCATCGTGATGTGTCCTTCTCAACCGTTTCTTACATTCAGGACAATGACCGTCGCGCCAAGAAAGGCGATGATCATACTGATGAAGTACAAACTGTCTTGAAGAGCCAGTACCCCTTGGTCAATGGCGGCAAAACGCGCAGACGGGCTCAGGGAAAGAAGGCGGTCAATCAGCCATACCGGAACTTGATGTTCAATTGCATCAAGAATGGATGACAGGCCACTGGCGGTCAGCAGCAAGCACAGGGTTACGGTGAATATAATCGCGCGATGGTGTGTCAGTGCGCAGATAAAACAGCCCACGGATAGATAACATCCGGCCAATACCCAACTTCCCAGGTATTGTGACGCAATGACTGTATTGTCCGGATTGCCAAAATAGTTGACGGTGATAACTATCGGGAAGGTCAACAGCAGGGCCACGCCAGAAACAATCCAGGCCGCCAGAAACTTTCCGACCACTATCTCGAAACGTGTGACGGGCAGGGTTTTCAGCAACTCCATGGAACCGGTGGTGGGCTCGTCGGCCCAAAGCCGAGTGCATAGAACAGGTGTCAACAGTAAGTAGAGCCAGGGGTGCAACTGGAAGAAGCCCTGCAAGTCGGCACTGCCGACTTCCAGTAACCGGGTTGCATGGAAGCCAAATACAGCAGCGGCGGTCAGGAAAACCGCAGTGCTCAGGTAAGTGAGGGGTGCCGAAAGATAACTGACCAGTTGACGCTTGAATATGACCGGGAGAAGTTTCAAATCGATGCCTCCTGGCTCATATGGTGCACAACGTCATCCAGGCGCCCGGCTTCCAGGTTCAGGGCATTGAGCTTCCAGCGGCGCTGGGTGACCAGTGCATTGATGTGGGGGTAGATGATTTGCCCCGGCAGGGCGAGTACGGTCACTGTGCCGGGAGTCTCGCGGTCTTCCTCGATGCCGGCGACCCCGGGCAATACCGCCAGGGCCAACAGGTCCAGCGGTGTGTCGGCTGCAAGGGTGACCGCCTGGTGATGACGGGAGCTGCGCTGCAGTTCGGGCACCGAAGCGTCTGCCACCAATCGGCCGTCGGCTATCACCAGTGCGCGGGTACAAATCCCGGTCAGTTCTTCCGGCGCACGGGACGCGACAATGATCGTCATCTCGTCGCTGAGCGACTTGATGAGCATTCTGACTTTGTGTTTATGGTCGGCACTCAGACCTTCTGTTGGCTCGTCGAGCAACAGCAGGCCGGGGTCATGCAGGATTGCCTGGGCGATGGCTACCTTGCGTTTCAACCCGTCCGTGAGGGTTTCCACCGGGCTTTTGAGTATCCGCCACAACTCAAGCCGTGCAACTGCCCGGTCAATCATCTTGCGTTTTTCCGCGCCGCGGAATCCGCGTATTTCGGCAATGAAACCGAGAAAGGCCTTTACACTCATTGCACCATGGCTCAAGAGTCGCTCTGGCTGGTAGCCGGTGACTTTCTTTGCCTGGAATGCGTTCAGGGCGATATCGTTACCGAATATTTTTATATGACCTGAAGAGGGTGTAGTCGAGCCTGAGATCATTTTGATAATAGTTGTTTTTCCCGCACCATCATTTCCAAACAGCCCGAGGCATTCCTGGGGTTGGGCGTTGAATGAGAAGTCATGAATAATGTTTTTTCCGCCCATGGTTTTTGTCAGGCTCGTTATCTCGATCATTATGCTTTTCTACTGAATGGATATGGCAAGGCTGGATTAACCTGGGTGAACAGCAGGTTGTGAATGTTCGAAATTCAATGCTTGAAATCTTTTTATGTTGAAGCTTTTCCGACGTCGCACTGTTAAAAAATGGTACGTTCAATAAACGCTCTTGGAAATGCTGAGGGGGCTGAATAAGATAAGTCCTACATGCCAGACTATGACTCGCTGAAACAATTGTTTTGCTTTTGATGATTTAATTACAGTCGTTGTTTATTTGGTGTTTATTTAAAGTTTATGCCAATTTGAAATGGAGCCTGATGTCATGCTGCTTCTACGTACCCTTGTTCTTGAACAGTCCGGGCATGATGCACCGGTCAATGGTGCACTGCTTTGTGGTTTTGCGGTGGCGCAGATCTCTTCAAACTTTCTTGCCTACAGTCTGGATGAAGAAACAGAGCCCGGTAGTTCACGGGTGTACATCGCAGCGTTGCGCAAAAAGTCCGAACGTTACTTTCTGGGGGCGATAGACTCCAAGGAAGACCTGCAAATAGCGACCCATGTCTTCAAGCAAATCTTGACGCTCGCGGCTGCTCCCGGGGCAAAATCTGCAAGCAGCGGCGAAACTCAGATTCCCTTTCATTTTGTTGATTTGAAAGGCTGCAAATTGCCCCCGGCCAGGCCTGAAGATCATCACTCGTTGACGATCAAGAAATCCCTGGTGATGAAGGTGATTACCCTGGGAACGTCGGCGCCCGGTTTGCCCGCCATTGAAAGCAATACGTTGATCGTGCCGTCGATTCGTTTCTCCTCAAGAATGGTGTCTGCTCCCAGGTCCCCCGATCCTTCAGAGCCTGCGCGGTCATTGCCCGAGCCGGTGGCGCAGGCGCCCGAGGCTGAGCTCGAGATATCCGAGCCGCTCGTTGAGGCGCCACTACAGGCACCGATCGAGGCGCCTGCTGTCGCTGCGCCAGTGCCGGCGCCCATAGTCCAACAACCTGAACCGGTCCCCCAGGCGCCGCCGCCCATGCCTGCCCGGAATGAGTCATCCTCGTTGTTTGAAGTGGACGATACGCTGGCCAATCTTTCCCGATTGTCACAGGAGCTGACGCAGCAAAAGCTCAGCGTGCTCAAGCAGGAAGAAGCGCTTGATCAGTTGCGTCTCGAACTGCGCCAGGAAAAGGCTGACCTTGAGCAGGAGAGTCAGCGGAGTGCCGACAGGATTGCCGAAAAGGAAACGTCCCTGGAACAGTTGGCCCGCACGCTGGCCCTCCGGGAAGAGCATCTGGCTGGCAGCTCGGCGCTGAACCAGACAGAGCAGCGTCGAATGGACGAGCGTGCGCGCTACCTGGAGAGCCAGGAAGCCCAGTTGCATGACCGTGACCTTGCGGTGCGCCTCAAGGAGCAACAGCTGACGGCTGCGCTGTTCCAGTTGCCTGTCCTGCGGGACAACCTGAGGGTTACGCTTCAATCCCTGGATGAGTCACTTGCATGGCTTGGCGAGAACGGGCGCGGCCAGCCTGAATGCGGCCCGACCCAGACGGAGGCTGACTGATACGCGTCGTTGCCGGAATCCGCCGGTGGGTCTGGCTACTTTCCCGAGTTCATTTATCATCGACCCCCACAGCCGACATCGGGCGTTAAATGCGTTGTGCCTGATGCGGCAGCGGGTCTGAAAAATGCAAACTTCCAGGGGATGTAGAGCTTTTGAGCACCAAGCTGATTACCAAAGAAGGTCATGAGGCCCTGAAAAAGGAGCTTGATTACCTGTGGCGAGAAAAGCGCCCTGATACCACCCGCAAAGTGACGTGGGCGGCCTCCCTGGGGGACAGGAGCGAAAACGCCGACTACCAGTACAACAAGAAGCTGCTGCGGGAAATTGATCGTCGGGTGCGTTATTTACGCAAGCGCCTGGAAGACATGCGCGTGGTCGAGTACATGCCCGAGCAGGAAGGGAAGGTGTTTTTCGGCGCCTGGGTGGAGATTGAAAACGAACAGGGCGAGACCAAGCGGTTTCGCATCGTGGGGTACGACGAGATCTATGAGCGTATGGACTACATCTCCATCGACTCACCCATGGCCCGGGCACTGTTGCGCAAGGAAGTGGATGACGAGGCGCTCGTGCAGACCCCCAGTGGCGAAGTGTGCTGGTGGATCACCGCTATCGAATATGTGAAGTGACAACGGATGGCCCGTACGCATGAACGCGTGCGGGCCATTTGCGTTTTCAGCCCTCGCGCAGCACCGTCAACGGGCTGGCATTCAGTGCGCGGCGGGTGCCGAACACGCCGGCACCGCCGATCAGCACGGCGCCGATCACCGGCAGCAGCAATAGCCACGGATGCGGGTGCCAGGTCAGGTCGAACGCGTAGCGGTACAGCACCAGTGTCACCAGTTCAGTGCCCAGCGCTGCCAACAGCCCGCTGACTGCGCCCAACAACCCGAACTCGATACGCCGGGCCTTGACCAGCAACTTGCGCTCAGCCCCCAGCGCCCGCAGCAGGGCGCCCTGGCGAATCCGCTCATCGAGGGTTGCCTGGAGCCCGGAGAACAACACGGCCATCCCCGCTGCCAGGACAAACAACAGCACGTACTCCACCGCCAGGGTGACCTGGGCCAGGATGCTGCGCAGTTGTTCCAGCAGTGCCTCCACCTGCAGGATGGTCACCGCCGGGAAGGCCCGGGACAGGTCGACGATCTGTTGGTCATGGCCGGGTGCGAGGTAGAAGCTGGTCAGGTAGGTGGCCGGCAGGTCCTTCAGGGTGCCGGGCTGGAAGATCATGAAGAAGTTGGGCTGGAAGTTGTCCCAGTTGATTTCCCGCAGGCTGGTGACTCGCGCTTCGCGGTTTTCCCCGCCGACGGTAAACACCAGGTGATCGTTGAGCTTGAGTTTCAGGCTGTCGGCGACCTTGGCCTCCACCGAGACGCCTGGAATCTCGTCGGTCGGTTGCGCCGTCCACCAGGAGCCCGCCGTCAGCTTGTTGCCCGGTGGCAGGTCGGCGGCCCAGGTCAGGCTCAAGTCTCGCTGTACTGCACGATCGCCGCTGGAGTCCTTGCTGACAATCTCCTGCACTGGCGAGCCATTGATGCTGATCAGTCGTCCCGGTACCACCGGATACAGCGGAGCCGATTGCGCCTGTAATTCCAGCAGGCGTGCGCCGAAGGTGTCTTTGTCGGCGGGCAGGATGTTCAGGGCGAAATAGTTGGGGGCGTCCTTGGGCAACTGGTTCTGCCAGGTATCCAGCAATTCGCCGCGCAACAACGCGATCAAGCCCATGGATAACAGGATCAGCCCGAACGCCAGTGACTGCCCCGCGGCCGCCAGGGGATGACGCAGCAACTGGCCCAGCCCCAGGCGCCATGGCAGGGAGGCCCGGGCAAGCAGGCGTCGCAGGCTTTGCAGCAACAGGAGCAGCAGGCCGCCGAGAACCAGCGCGGCAATCACGCCGCCGCCCAGCAGGGCGAAGGTCAGCACCAGGTCGAGGCTCAAGCGCCACATGATCAGGCCCAGGGCGAAGAGCGCCGCACCATAGACCATCCAGGTGCTGGAAGGGATTGGCAGCAAGTCGCGGCGCAATACCCGCAGTGGCGGCACCCGCCCCAGGGCGGCCAGCGGCGGCAGGGCGAAACCGGCGAGGGCTACCAGCCCGGTGCCAATCCCGGCAACGGCCGGCAGCAGCCCGCCGGGTGGAACGTCCGCCGGCAGCAGGTCATGCAACAGCGCAAACAGGCCCAATTGCGCCAGCCAGCCGAGCAGGGCGCCGGTCAGGCTGGCCAGCAACCCCAGCACGGCCAATTGCAGGCTGAACAGCAACATGGTTTCGCGTCGCGACAACCCGAGGCAGCGCAGCAGGGCGCTGGCATCAAAGCGTCGGCTGGCGAAGCGATTGGCCGAGAGCGCCACGGCCACGCCGGAGAGCAGCACCGCCACCAGGCTGGCCATGTTCAAGTAACGTTCGGCCTTGCCCAGCGCGCCGCCGATCTGCTGGTTGCCGTCGCGCGCATCCTGCAGCCGCTGGTTGGCAGCCAGGCCGGGCTTGACCAGGTCGCGATAGGTTTGCAGCACGGTGCCGCCCTGTGGCGCTCGCCACAGGGCGCGATAACTCACGCGACTGCCGGGCTGCACCACGCCGGTGGCGTCAAGGTCGGCCAGGTTGATCATCACCCTGGGCGTCAGGCTATAGAAGTTGCCGGCGCGATCCGGCTCATAGGTCAGCACGCGGGAAAGGCGCAGGGTCTTCATGCCGACGTCGATGCTGTCGCCAATTTTCAGGTTCAGTGCCGTCAACAGCCGTGCTTCCACCCAGGCTTCACCGGGTTTGGGGCCACCTCCGGCAGTTTCTTCGGCGAAGGGTTCGGCGGCGCTCTTCAGCTCGCCGCGCAACGGATACGCCTCGTTGACCGCCTTGATGCTGGACAGCTGGATGCCGGCGTCAGTGGCAATCACGCTGGAGAATTCCACCACCCTGGCGTGCTGCAGGCCCAGCTCGGTGCCACTCTGGATTTGCTCGGTGCGGGCGGGTGAACTGCCTTCCAGCACCAGGTCGGCCGCCAGGAACTCGGTGGCGCGCAACATCATCGCGCCGTTCAGGCGGGCACCGAAGTAACCGATGGCGGTGCTGGCGGCCACGGCCACCAGCAGGGCGAAGAACAGTACACGCAGTTCGCCGGCGCGGGCATCGCGCAGCAACTGGCGAAGGGCAAGGCTGAACAGGCGCAACAAGGGCAAGCGTGCCATCAAGGCTCCAGTGGCGCGACCATCAGGCCGGCTTCAAGACGGATCAGGCGACGGCAACGGTGGGCCAGGCGCTCGTCATGGGTCACCAGCACCAGGGTCGTGCCGCTCTCTTTGTTGAGTTCGAACAGCAGGTCGCTGATGCGCTCGCCGGTATGGCTGTCGAGGTTGCCGGTGGGTTCATCGGCAAACAGCACGTCTGGTTCGGCAGCAAACGCCCGGGCAATCGCTACCCGTTGCTGCTCACCCCCCGAGAGTTGGCGCGGCGAGTGGGTGAGACGCTGGCCCAGGCCGACACGCTCCAGCAGGTGTTTGGCGCGCTCGCGGGCGTCCTTGCGGCCGTCCAGCTCCAGGGGCAGCATCACGTTTTCCAGCGCGTTGAGGCTGTCGAGCAACTGGAAGGACTGGAACACAAACCCCACGTGCTCGGCGCGGATGCGTGCACGCTGGTCTTCGTCGAGGGTACTCAGGGCCTGGCCGGCGAGGGTGACTTCGCCACTGCTGGGCAGGTCGAGGCCGGCCAGCAGGCCGAGGAGGGTGGATTTGCCGGAACCGGAGGCGCCGACGATAGCCAGGCTATCGCCCTTGTTCAGTTCCAGGCTCAGTTCGTGCAGGATAGTCAGTTCACCTTCCGCGCTGGGAACCACTTTGCTAAGGTTTCGCGCGGTGAGAATGCTTGCGCCCATGGAGAATCCAATGCGAATGTGGTTTTTGAGTGCTGGCCTGGCCTTGATGTGCATGGCCCAGAACGCAGCGGCGGGTACAGTCCTGATCGTTGGCGATAGTATCAGTGCCGGTTTCGGGCTGGATACCAGCAAAGGGTGGGTAGCGTTGTTGGGACAACGGCTCAAGAGCGAAGGTTTCGACGATAAAGTGGTCAACGCCTCTATCAGCGGCGACACCAGTGCCGGAGGCCGGGCGCGGCTGCCGGCGGCGCTTGCAGAGCATAAGCCGGACCTGGTGATCATCGAGCTGGGCGGCAATGACGGCCTGCGTGGGCAGCCACCCGAGCAATTGAAACAAAATCTTGCATCGATGATTGAACAGTCCAAGGCCAGCGGTGCCAAGGTGCTGCTGCTGGGCATGCAGTTGCCGCCTAATTACGGGCCGAAATACACCACCGCGTTTGCTAATGTCTACCCGGCCCTGGCCAAGGAAAAAAGCGTCCCGCTGGTGCCGTTTTTCCTTGAAGGCGTCGGTGGTCATCCGGACCTGATGCAGGCTGACCAATTGCACCCGGCGGTTGGCGCGCAGGGCAAGTTGCTGGAAAATGTCTGGCCAACGCTAAAACCACTGCTATGACGCTTTTCTAGCAGCGGTCTTTCGGCTAAGGTGGCGCCCCCTCGATTTGGAGCCCCCGATGTCGCGTCCTGCCTGGTCACTGTTTGCCTACCAACTGATCGAGCCTGACGAACAGCTGGATCTGTTCGCCTGCCAGGAAGTCCGGGTGCATCTGGTGACGCGTCAATTGGAGTTGGGCGGGTCCATCGACCGCACCCTCTGCGGCACGTTGTTGCCTGCCCAGCCGCGCTGGTCATCGGTGGATCGCTCGATCTTCCAGGACCAGCGTTTGTGCCCCCTGTGCCGGGCGATCCTCGAGTCGCAAAAACGCGGCACACCGCCGATCTGGCCAGAGCTGCGCTTCGAGCTTTGAATATGGGTGCCCGCCGGGCAGCCGTGTACAATCCATTTTCTACTACCCGTCGATCTGCGAAGGAATTCCCGGATGTTGTCGCGCCTTTCCGCCGTCACCTGCTGCCTGTCTCTCGCTGCGCTCTGCGCGGCCGGTCCTGCTGCAGCCTTGCAGTTGCCTTTGCCGCCACCGGGTGAAGATATCGTTGGCCAGGTCCAGGTGATCAAGGCCAAGTACGAAGATACCTTCGCGGACCTCGGCACCACCTACGACCTGGGTTATTCGGAGATGGTCGCGGCCAACCCGGGCGTGGATGCCTGGCTGCCGGGAGCGGGTACCGAGATCGTGTTGCCGACGCGCTTCATCCTGCCGCCCGGCCCGCGTGAAGGCATCGTGATCAACCTGGCGGAGTACCGGCTCTACTACTACCCCAAGGGCCAGAACGTGGTGTACACGTTCCCGTTGGGGATTGGCCGTGAAGGCTGGGGCTCGCCAGTGGCCCACACCACCATCACGGGCAAGATCCCGAACCCGACCTGGACCCCGCCAGCCTCGATCAAGGCAGAACACGCCGCCAATGGCGACCCGTTGCCCAACGTCGTGCCGGCGGGCCCGGACAACCCGCTGGGGCCGTTCAAGTTCACCCTCGGCACGCCGGGCTACCTGATCCACGGTTCCAACATGAAGTTCGGCATCGGTACCCGTACCAGCCACGGTTGCTTCCGCATGTTCAACAACAACGTGCTGGAAATGGCCGACATGGTGCCGGTGGGCACGTCGGTGCGGATTATCAACGACGCCTACAAGTTCGGCGCGGCCGGGGGCAAGGTCTACCTGGAAGCCCATACGCCGCTGAACGACGATGGCACCCCATCGGTCGTCGACAAGCACACCGCCGTCATCAACGCCTTGCTCAAGCGTGAAGACCTGTCCAGCAACCTGCGGGTCAACTGGGACCAGGTGCGTGACGTGGTTGCGGCTGAAGACGGTTTGCCGACGGAAATCGGTGTACCCGGCGGGGCGCCGATGGTATCGAGTACGCCGGTCGATCTGCAGCAGTAAGCCTGCACGATCCATAACCCGTTATCGCCTCGCGCGGTGACGGGTTTTTTATTGTCTGGAATCCAGCCAAATCACAGGCAAAAAAAAGCCGATCCAAGAATGGATCGGCTTGATAACAACCCCGGAGGATTATTACTTGCGGCTTGCTTTTTCAAGCATGCGCAGAGCGCGCTCGTTAGCTTCGTCAGCAGTCTGTTGTGCTTTTTGAGCAGCAGCCAGAGCTTCATCAGCTTTACGGTAGGCTTCGTCTGCACGAGCCTGGGAGCGTGCTGCTGCGTCTTCAGTTGCAGTCAGACGAGCTTCGGTTTCTTTGGAGACGCTGCTGCAACCGGTAGCCAGAACTGCGGCCAGAGCCAGAGCAGAGAATTTCAGAACGTTGTTCATCGTGTTCCCCTTCAAGGACTTTCTATTAAATGGCTACTTTCTCAGAGTGAGCTAATAGCCGGCGTACATACTACCCATTACTTGTAGTAAGTAAACTGACGTAGCGCAAGAAGCAAAAAAAATTCTCGCGTCCAATCTATTTTGGCTAATCTTTCGAGAGTCTGTATAAAAAATATGCAGATTTTTGCACTCGGCCGAGGATTGGATCCAGCCTGAAAGGGCCGGCTGGCATGTGTTAAGCCATGTAAACATAAGTCATTTTATATATCGTCCCTGACACTATTGTTCAGATTGTCTTTTCGCCATTCGGTATCTTTTGTGCATGTTGAGGTGACTTTAAGAGCGCGTGTTCGTCTCAAGCTTCAACTGCCGGCAATGTTCAGGCCATCGACGTAAGGAATCTCGATTGGCCCTTTCTATGTCCGCCAGCGCAACGGAAGACGAGCGCGTCTTGAGCAATTGTGCGATTGGCGCCTACTATTTCCCTGTGCTGGTTGTGAGCGCTAGTGCAAGGCACTGGCCGCTTTTCTCGTTGTCGAAACCGGCACCGGGTGGCGTAGATGTTCCTTCGCCGGAAAAACATCGGTAAGGTAGGGGTCAGAAACCAAGACCCGCGAGGAGTAGTGATGAGCGAGGCGTTGTCCATCCACCATGACCAGGCTGGTCATCAGTTCGAGACCAATGTGGACGGTCATCGTGCCTATCTGACCTATATGGATCTCGGGAAGCAGACCCTGGATATCTATCGCACCTTCGTGCCCAACGCATTGCGCGGCCGTGGCATTGCTGCCGCGCTGACCGAGGAAGCGTTGAAGTTCGCCGAAGAGGCAGGTTATACGGTGATCCCGTCCTGCTCCTACGTTGAGCGCTACATGGAGCGCCACCAGCGCCATGCCGCGAAGCTTTGAGCATTGAGTAGGGCGGTACGCAGAGCATCCCAGGATGCATTCCCACGCAGGGCGGGGGAACGATCAAAAAAAACGCCGGGTTTAGCCCGGCGTTTTTGTGTCCGCAGTCTGTGCTCAGCCGCGTTGGCGCTTGGGCAACACGTCCTTGAGCTTGGCGTGCATGCTGCGCAAGGTGGTCTCGGTGGCAGACCAGTCGATGCACGCATCGGTGATCGACACGCCGTATTGCAGGTCGGCCAGGTCCTTTGGAATCGCCTGGCAGCCCCAGTTCAGGTGGCTTTCGACCATCAGGCCGATGATCGACTGGTTGCCTTCCAGAATCTGGTTGGCCACGTTCTCCATCACCAGCGGTTGCAGGGCCGGGTCCTTGTTGGAGTTGGCGTGGCTGCAATCGACCATGATGTTCGGCTTGATCTTCGCCTTGTTCAGCGCCTGTTCGCACAGGGCCACGCTGACCGAATCATAGTTGGGCTTGCCATTGCCGCCACGCAGTACCACGTGACCGTAGGCGTTGCCCTTGGTGGTGACGATGGACACGCCACCTTCCTGGTTGATGCCCAGGAAGCGGTGCGGGCTGGAGACCGACTGCAGGGCGTTGATCGCCACGGTCAGGCCGCCATCGGTACCGTTCTTGAAACCCACGGCCGAGGACAGGCCGGAAGCCATTTCGCGGTGAGTCTGGGATTCGGTGGTGCGTGCACCAATTGCCGACCAGCTGATCAGGTCTTGCAGGTACTGCGGGGAAATCGGGTCCAGGGCTTCGGTTGCCGTCGGCAGGCCCATTTCCGCCAGGTCCAGCAGCAATTGACGACCGATGTGCAGGCCGTCCTGGATCTTGAACGAGTCGTCCAGGTACGGGTCGTTGATCAAGCCTTTCCAGCCGACGGTGGTACGCGGCTTCTCGAAATAGACACGCATCACCAGGTACAAGGTGTCGGACACTTCCGCCGCCAGCACCTTCAGGCGCTCGGCGTATTCGTGGGCAGCCTTGAGGTCATGGATCGAGCACGGCCCGATGACCACGAACAGGCGGTGGTCGGTGCCGTCGAGAATCTCACGGATGACTTCGCGGCCCTTGGTGACGGTCTGCAGGGCAGCGTCGCTCAGGGGGATTTCGCGCTTGAGCTGATCGGGCGTGATCAGGGTCTCGTTGGATTCGACGTTAAGGTCGTTGATCGGTAAATCAGCCATCGTGTTACTCGTCAGGGTCACGGGTGCCGGCCGCCAGCGATCCCCGTGCGGCGGAGCACAGCATGATTTAAGTGCAGCGGGGAGCGGAACCTTAGCGCGTTACAAGGCTGCGAGACAATGGGCAACGTCCGCTTTAATCCAGCGCTGGCAGCACAAAAGCCTCATGGGAGAACTCGCCGGCATGGCGCGTGACCCATTCCCGGGCCAGCGCTTCGCTCTGCCCGGGTGTGGGCTCGACGCCTTCGTGGAGGCGGCAGTACCGTTCGATCTGGCACACTTGCTCACCCATCCGCGCACCGAACAAGGCCTGCTCATCGGTAAAGGCAATGTCGACGCGGTAGCCGTTTTCGGCCTTGCGGCACCATGCCACATAGCCCGGATAGCGGGCCGTCTGGCCCAGTGAGGGGATGTGCAACTCGATGGCCGCGCCCTGGCGCCAGGCCCGTGGGCAATTGCATGCGACGCCGCCCAGGCCGATAGTGTGCAGCCGTTGGCGGGAAATGCCGGAAATGGGGCGTTGGGTTATTTCGACAGCGACATCATCAGGGTGAGGAAAGAAACGACCCATGCACACGGACTCCGAGCACCGTCCAGTTGACGGCGGTGGCAGCAGTATAGTGAAAGAACTGCAACTTACCGACCTGGATATCGACCAGCAATTACTGGGGCTTCCCGGCACGTCCCTGGTGGTGTTTACCGGTGACGGCTGCTCGCGTTGCCGCTTCCTGCACCAGCAACTGCCGGGTTGGGACTTGCCGGTGGACCGGGTGTGCTGGGTGGATGCGGGTCACAATGGCGGGGCAGTGGAGCGCTACGAGATCTTTCACCTGCCGGCGTTGTTTGTGGTGTGTGACGGGAAATTCCATGGAATATTAGCGTCACTGACGCGTCTGACCGCCAGCGACCTGACTCAAGGTGTGCAGCAGGCGCTCAAACGAATACCAGAGGAGTTGCCATGACCGAAGTAACAAAACAGTCGCCACGGATCGGGATCATCGGCACCGGGGCCATTGGTGGCTACTACGGTGTGATGCTCGCGCGCGCCGGCTTCGATGTGCATTTCCTGCTGCGCAGCGAGTACGCGGCGGTCAGCGAGCGCGGCCTGCAACTCAACAGCACGATCCACGGAACCGTGCACCTTCACCCGGTACAGGCTTATGCCCGCGCCGCCGACATGCCACCGTGCGACTGGCTGCTGGTGGGCACCAAATCGACCGGGAATGTCGAACTGGCCCCGACCATCGCTCAGGTTGCCGCCCCGGACGCCAGGATAATCCTGTTGCAAAATGGCCTCGACGTAGAGGACAGCCTGCGTGAACACCTGCCGCCGTCGCTGCACCTGCTGGGTGGCCTGTGCTACATCGGCGTGCACCGTTCCGGTCCCGGGATCGTCGAGCATCAGGCGCTGGGCCGGGTCAACCTGGGTTACCACAGTGGCCCCGCGGCCAACGATGACAGCGGTCGGCAAGCCATCGTCGAAGAAGGCGCCGCGCTGTTTCACCAGGCCGGTATCGATTCCCAGGCCATGGCCAATGTGCACCAGGCGCGCTGGCATAAACTGGTGTGGAACGTGCCTTACAACGGCCTCTCGGTAGTGTTCGGCACGGGCACCACGGCGATGATGGCGGATGAGTCCAGCCGCGAACTGATCCAGGCGCTGATGGCCGAAGTGGTGCAGGGCGCCCACGCCTGCGGGCATGAGATTCCCGCCAGTTACGCCGGGCAGATGTTCACCATGACCGAGAGCATGGATGACTACTTGCCCAGCATGTATCACGATTACGTGCACAAGCGCCCGCTGGAACTGGCGGCGATCTACGCGCGCCCCTTGGCCGCGGCCAACGCGGCGGGTTGTGAATTGCCACGCATGCAGGCGCTGTATCAGGCCTTGAGTTTTATGGATCGGCATAACCGCTGATTGGGGGGAACACCATGGCGAAGGGATTGGGCGACAAACTGGTGCTGGCGATTTCCTCGCGAGCGCTGTTCGACCTGAGCGAGAGCCACAAGGTCTACCTGGCCCAAGGCGTCGAGGCGTACCGCAAGTACCAGATCGACCACGAGGAAGAAACCCTCGAGCCCGGTGACGCCTTCCCGCTGGTGAAGAAACTCCTGAGCCTCAACGCCAGCCTCGGCCGCGCCCGGGTCGAGGTGGTGCTGGTGTCGCGCAACAGTGCCGACACCGGCTTGCGTGTATTCAATTCGATCCAGCATTACGGGCTCGACATCTCCCGCGCGGCGTTTGTCGGCGGGCGCAGCCCTTATCCTTATCTGGCGGCGTTTGGCTGCCACCTGTTTCTGTCCACCCATGCCGAGGATGTGCGCAGCGCCCTGGATGCCGGGTTTGCCGCAGCGACGATTCTGTCGGGCGGCGCAGGTCGGGCCTCCAGTGCCGAATTGCGGATCGCCTTCGATGGCGACGCGGTGCTGTTTTCCGACGAGTCCGAGCGCGTCTATCAGTCGGGCGGCCTTGAAGCCTTCCAGGCCAGCGAGCGCGAATCCGCCCGCGAGCCGTTGCGCGGCGGCCCATTCAAGGGCTTCCTGGCGGCACTCAACCTGTTGCAGCGCGAGTTCCCCGACGAGTCCTGCCCCATCCGCACTGCGCTGGTGACCGCCCGTTCGGCGCCTTCCCACGAGCGGGTGATTCGCACGCTGCGCGAGTGGGATATCCGTCTCGACGAGTCGCTGTTTCTTGGTGGCCTGGAGAAGTCGGCGTTCCTCGAAGCCTTCGCCGCCGATGTGTTTTTCGATGACCAGGAAGGGCATTGCGAGAAGGCCCGGGAGTTCGTGGCCACCGGTCACGTCCCCCATGGCATCAGTAACGAGTTGAAAATTCAGACCGAGGGCTGAGCACTGCCAAAGGCGCTGCTAAGCTGAATCAATCCCCGCCATCCTGGCTGCCCAGGAGGTTCTATGATTCGTTCGATGCTGTACGCCACTGACCTCGGTCTGTATGCCCCCTATGTGATGCAACATGCCCTGGCGCTGGCGCGAACGTTCAAGGCTGATCTGTATGTGATTCACGTGGTCGAGCCCATCGGGCTGTTCGCCGAATCGGTGTTGCAGAGCTACCTTGATGAGAAGGCCTTGAGTGAATGGCAAAGCCAGGGCCTGACGACGGTGATGGCGACCATCGAGCAACGGGTGCTCGACAGTTTTCGCGAGGAGCTGGGGGACGGGGAGCAGGACCTCAAGTTGATCCGTTCGGTGCGGGTGATCCAGGGTGATCCTTGTGAAGTGATTCTCGACCAGTCGCAGAAACTCTCTGTGGATTTGTTGATCGTAGGTAGTCACAGCCAGGCGGTCGGGGTGGCAACACCCCTGGGGAGAACCGCAGCACGGGTGCTGCAGCTGTCCCAGGTGCCGGTGTACCTGGTGCCGCTGTTGCAGCGTCGACGCAGTGACGACGTGTGATTGGTAGAAAACGATAAAAAGTTCTAGATTTATCCGTCTAACCTTTAATATAGTTATATACCGTCGCTGATACCCGTGGCGTCTATCCGCTTTGAGGGACACATATGAAGCTTCAACAACTGCGCTACATCTGGGAAGTGGCGCACCACGACCTCAACGTTTCCGCTACTGCTCAAAGCCTTTACACCTCGCAACCCGGTATCAGCAAGCAGATCCGCCTGCTCGAAGATGAGTTGGGCGTTGAAGTGTTCGCACGCAGCGGCAAGCACCTGACCCGTGTCACCCCGGCCGGTGAGCGCATCATCACCACCGCCGGCGAGATCCTGCGCAAGGTCGAAAGCATCAAGCAGATCGCCCAGGAATTCTCCAACGAGAAAAAGGGCACCCTGTCGATCGCCACCACCCACACCCAGGCGCGTTATGCGCTGCCGCCGGTGATCAGCAGCTTTATCAAGCAGTACCCGGACGTGGCCTTGCACATGCACCAGGGCTCGCCGATGCAGATCGCCGAGATGGCCGCCGACGGCACCGTCGATTTCGCGATTGCCACCGAAGCGCTGGAATTGTTCGGCGACCTGGTGATGATGCCGTGCTACCGCTGGAACCGTTGCGTCGTGGTCCCACAAGGCCACCCATTGGCCAAGCTGCCGAAGCTGACCCTGGAAGCCCTGGCTGAATACCCGATCGTGACTTATGTGTTCGGTTTCACCGGCCGTTCGAAACTCGACGAAGCCTTCAGCCATCGCGGCCTGACGCCGAAAGTGGTGTTCACCGCGGCTGACGCCGACGTCATCAAGACTTATGTGCGCCTGGGCCTGGGTGTCGGTATCGTCGCCAAGATGGCGGTCGACACCAAGCTCGACAACGACCTGGTGGTGCTCGATGCCAGCGAGCTGTTCGAGTCCAGCGTGACCAAGATCGGTTTCCGTCGTGGCACCTTCCTGCGTGGTTTCATGTGCGACTTCATCGAAAAGTTCGCGCCGCACCTGACGCGCGAAGTGATGGCCAAGGCCATCCAGTGCCACAACAAGCAGGAACTGGAAGAGCTGTTCGACGGCGTTGAACTACCGGTTCACTGATCGGCTCACTTCACCTCGGTAACAGCAAACTGTTGCCGAGCGCCCCCCACCAGAATCTCCACCTCATCCCCTTCGAACTTGCCCAACAGGCTTTTGCCCAGGGGCGAGCGTGGGGTGATGACGGTCACCGGTTGCCCCACCACATCGACCTTCAAGCCTGCGCCGTCCGGCGCCAGGAATAGCCACTGCTGGCGATCGTTTTCATCTGCCAACCCCAGTAATGCGCCCACTTCGATGCCGCGCTGGTCATCGTAGGCTCGCAGCTGCATGTTCTGGCACAGCGTCAGCGCCTGCCGGATCTCCTCGACGCGTCGGGCCTGGCCGGCTGCCAGGTAAGAAGCCTCCAGGCCCAGGGTGTCGTACTTGTTCTCGGCGATGTTTTCTTCGTGGGTCGCGGTTTCGTACGCGGTTTGCGCGGCGCGCTGGGCGATATCGAGATCGACCGCGAGCTTGTCCAAAACCAACTGGTGAACGGCGTGTTTATTCATGGGCGGCTTTCGTGATCAATCGCAAAATTGCAGGACGTTGGCCCGGCTCTTGTCGTTGGGGGCGTTCTGGTCCTGTTGCAGCCAGAACTGGCATTTGGGGTTGGACAGGTTACGCGGGTTGTTGCGGGCCTGGTCCAGGGTTTGCTGTTGCTCCTGCTTGCGCAGGTTCTCCTGGTACTGCTCGAACATCCGGTTCGGCGGCTCCGGTGCAACCACCTCTGGCTTGCCCAGTTGCTGCACCACTCGGGCCACCGGCGCCACGGTTTGCTCGGGCAGGTAGCGGGAAGCCAGCCACACGCTCAGCACAATGGCGATAAACCCCAGCCACAGGCCGAAGGCCACGGCGATACTGAGTTTGAACAGCGAGAACGAACGATCAGACATGGTGGCCTCCTGGCAGGCACGTGCGGCATGGCGCCGATTGTCCCACAGCCGCGCGCAGAATAATCGCGATCAACCCTTCTGTATCGAGGCATTTATACGGACAATCGAGCCTTTGAGCGTTGGAGCCCGGAATGAAAGCCCGCTGGGATATTTTTTGCAGCGTCGTCGATAACTACGGCGACATCGGCGTGACCTGGCGCCTGGCCCGGCAATTGGTGGCGGAACAAGGGTGTGCGGTGCGCTTGTGGGTCGATGACCTGCGGGCGTTCGAACGCATGTGCCCCGAGATTGATGTGCAGGTGCACCAGCAATGGCAAGAGGGCGTCGACGTGCGCTACTGGCCCTCCGACTGGCCGGCGACCGACGCGGCAGACGTGGTGATCGCTGCGTTCGCCTGTCAATTGCCGCCTGACTACATGGAGGCGATGGCCGCACGCGACCGCACGCCGCTGTGGATGAACCTGGATTACCTGAGCGCCGAAGACTGGGTGGTCGGCTGCCACGGTTTGCCCTCGGTGAAATTCAAGGGCGTGCAAAAGTACTTCTTCTTTCCCGGATTCCGTCCCGGCACCGGCGGCTTATTGCGTGAGGCGGGGCTGCTGGAACAGCGCGATGCCTTCCAGCAAGACGCCGCCGCCCGGCAGCAGTTTCTGCAGGCGCTTGGGGTTTTCCCGGTGGACGGTGCGCGGATGATGTCGTTGTTCGCCTATGAAAACGCCGGGCTGGCCAGTTGGCTCGACGTGCTGGCGGCCGATGGGCGCGCCACTCATCTGCTGGTGCCGGAAGGGCGGATCCTCGGAGATGTGCAGGGCTGGCTGGGGGTCGAGTCATTGGAAGTAGGTGATGTGCACCGGCGCGACGGGTTGACCGTGCAAGTGCTGCCGTTTGTGCGCCAGGAGCAATACGACCGGCTGTTGTGGTGCTGCGACTTCAACGCCGTGCGCGGCGAAGACTCGTTCGTGCGGGCGCAATGGGCCGGGCGGCCACTGTTGTGGCATATCTATCGCCAGGACGAAGACATTCACCTGGACAAGCTCGATGCGTTCCTTGAGTTGTATACCGAAGGTCTGTCTCCGGCTGCGAAAGTCGCGTTGGTCGGCCTTTGGCAGGCCTGGAACGCTGATGGCGATATGGCACTTTGCTGGAAAATGCTGCTGGAACACTGGCCGGAAGTGACCGCGAACGCCGAGAAATGGGCTCTGGAACAAGGCTCGCGGACCGATCTTGCGACGGCGCTGGTACAGTTTTATGTAAATTGGATATGATACGCGACCTTGATTTTTGTAAATCCCATCCAAATTTCGGATATTCGCAATGAAAACTGGTAAAGAACTGAAACCCGGTACAGTGATCCGTCTCGAAAACGACCCTTGGCTGGTTCAGAAAGCTGAGTTCACCAAGTCTGGTCGTAACAGCGCAATCATGAAGACCAAGCTGAAGAACCTGCTGACCGGTTACAAGACCGAGATCGTCTACAGCGCCGATGACAAACTGGACGACGTGATCCTCGACCGCAAAGAAGCGACCCTGTCCTTCATCAGCGGCGACACCTACACGTTCATGGACACCACCGACTACACCATGTACGAGCTGAACGCTGAAGACATCGAAGCCGTTCTGCCGTTCGTGGAAGAAGGCATGGAAGACGTCTGCGAAGCTATCTTCTTCGAAGACCGTCTGGTTTCCGTAGAGCTGCCGACCACTATCGTGCGTAAGGTTGCCTACACCGAAGGTTCCGCTCGCGGCGACACTTCGGGCAAGGTGATGAAGCCTGCCAAGCTGGCTAACGGTACCGAACTGCAAGTAGCCGATTTCATCGAAATCGACGACCTGATCGAGATCGACACCCGTGAAGGTGGTTCGTACAAAGGTCGCGCCAAGAAGTAATTCTTGCGCCACCGGTACGATAAAAAAAGCCCGACCATCAGTCGGGCTTTTTTGTGGGTGCCGGTTTTTACTTCAGGTGTTGCTTCAGCTCCTCGGACGCCTGCAGCAGCGCCGAACGAACCTCCGGTACCTGGCTGACGACATTCAGCAAACCGTAGTCATGGATCATGCCGTTGTAGCGCACGGCGGTCACCGGTACACCGGCTTCATCCAGCTTGCGGGCATAGGCTTCGCCTTCGTCACGCAGCACGTCCGAGCCTGCGGTCTGAATCAACGCAGGTGGCAAACCCTTGAGCTGCGCGGTGCTTGCCCGCAGGGGCGACGCATAGATCTCGGCGCGCTGGTTGGTGTCGGTGGTGTAGTTGTCCCAGAACCACTTCATCATGTTGCGGGTCAGGAAGTGGCCTTCGGCAAACTGGTTGTAGGACCCGGTGTCGAAGTTGGCGTCGGTCACCGGCCACAACAGCAGTTGGAACTTGATTGACGGAGTGCCCCTGTCCTTGGCCATCAGGCTGACCACCGCTGCCATGTTGCCGCCGACGCTGTTGCCGGCGACGGCCAGGCGTTTGCCATCGACGTTGATCTCGCTGCCGTGTTCGGCCACCCACTTGGTTGCCCCGTACGCCTGGTTGATCGCCACCGGGTAGTGCGCTTCAGGTGATGGCGTGTAGTTGACGAACACCGCCGCCGCTCCGGACCCCACCACCAGGTCACGCACCAGGCGCTCGTGGGTCGGGAAATCCCCGAGTACCCAGCCACCGCCGTGGAAGAACATGAACACCGGCAATGTGCCCTTGACCCCGGCCGGACGCACGATGGTCAGGCTCAGCGGCTGGCCATCGACCTGAATGGTCTTCTGGCTCACGTCGGCCTTGGGCAGCGTCAGTTTCACGCCTGACTGTGCGCCTGTCAGCACCGCACGGGCTTCCCTGGGCGTCAGTTGCTCCATCGGTTTGCCGGTGCCGGCGTTCAGTACATCGAGAAACGCCTGGGTGTTGTGCTCCACGTCACCGCCGGCCGCAAAGGCATTGGTGATCGAGAAGGCGAGCAGGGTGCCGGTGAGTACTTTGCCAAATGTGTTCATGTTCTTCTCCAAAAAACCGCGTGGGTCAGACGGTTACGTGCAGGCGTACATCGACGTTGCCACGGGTGGCGTTGGAGTAAGGGCAGACCTGGTGCGCAGCGTCGACCAGGCTTTGCGCGTCGTCCTGGGCCAGGCCGGGCAAGCTGACGTGCAGGTCGATGTCCAGGCCGAAACCGCCGGGGATTTGACCGATGCCGACGTGGGCAGTGATCGAAGCGTCATCCGGGATTTTGCGTTTGGTCTGGCTGGCGACGAATTTCAGGGCACCGATGAAGCAGGCGGAGTAACCGGCGGCGAACAGTTGTTCCGGGTTGGTGGCCTGGCCACCCGCGCCGCCCAGTTCTTTTGGCGTGGAGAGTTTTACATCGAGGATGTTGTCGCTGGAAACAGCACGACCATCACGGCCGCCGGTGGCGGTGGCTACTGCGGTGTAGAGAGCTTGCATGGTGATTTCCTCGTCAGTGTTTGCGCTAAATGTTTGCGCGCTAAGTAAGTGGCGAGGTGAATGTATCTCGCTAATAGTTAGTGCGCAAGATATATTTGGAAAATATTTTGCGTGCTTTGATAGCCAGGCATTGCACAAACAAATGTGGGAGCGGGCTTGCTCGCGAATGCGGTGTGACAGTCACTAGATGCATTGACTGATCCACCGCATTCGCGAGCAAGCCCGCTCCCACATTTTTTGATGCGTGGTGCCTTTAGAGGGAGACTTGCAGGTTTTTTCGCAGTGCCAGTAAATCGCCCTGCAGCTTGCGCAACTGCTCGATGTCCAGCCCGCTGGCGCCCAGGATGCACTGTGGAATATCCATGGCTTTGTCCCGCAGGGCGCGCCCGGCCTCGGTCAATTCAACCACCACCACGCGCTCGTCTTCGCGGCTGCGGGTGCGGCTGAGCAGGCCTTCGGCTTCCAGGCGCTTGAGCAGCGGCGTCAGGGAGCCGGGATCCGTCAGCAGGCGATTGCTGATTTCGCCTACGGTCAAGCCATCCTCTTCCCACAGCACCATCATGGCCAGGTACTGCGGATAGGTCAGGCCGAGGGCTTGCAGCAGCGGTTTGTAGACCTTGGTCATCAACAACGAGGTGGAATGCAGGGCAAAACACAGTTGGTTGTCGAGCAACAAGGATTCGCAGGTATCGAGGGGCTTGGTCATGGCAGTGCCTTAAAACGTGTCTGGTTTCGAATCTAGCGGGCAAATCTTTAACGCGCCAGACAATTCTGTCCGGCCGGTCAACCCAGGCCGCTTTGCAGTGCCAGGTCCCAGGGCGGCACAGGGCTGAAGCGCGCCTTGAGGTATTCCAGCAACAAGCGGCTGCGGGCGTTGGCGTGTTGCTCCAGGCGGAGCGCATAGATGCCCGCGGTTTCAGGCGTCGGCAGGCCGTTCTCGCAGAACAGCGGGACCAGTTCACCGCGCACCAGGTATTCACTGGCGAGCCAGGTGGGCAGATGCGCAACACCCAGTCCGGCCAGCGCGCCTGAAAGCAGGGCTTCGGCGTTATTGGCGCTCATGCGAATGCGCTGCGGGCGGTAGGTGGATTTGCGCCCATCGAGCTCAAAACGCCAGGCGAACATCGGTGCCAGGCCTTCCCAATCCAGGCCGTCATGCTCGCTTAACTGGCTGGGATGGGTCGGGGTGCCACGGCTTTTCAGGTAGGCCGGGCTTGCGCAAGCGATGCGCACGATGCTGGCCAGTGGCGTGGCAATCAGCCGGGTGTCGACGATATGCCCGGCCCGCAGCACCAGGTCGACCTTGCCCAGATGCTCGCCCTGCATGTCGACAAAGCTGTCGATCAAGTGCAGGTGCACGTCCAGTCCCGGATAGACATTGAGAAAGTCAGCGATGGCAGGCGCCAAATGCCGCCTGCCGAAGGCCGCCGGTGCGTCCACGCGGATCAAGCCTTCAGGCGCATGACTCAGCGACACCGCTTCGGCCCGCGCCAGTTGCAGCTCGCTGACAATCCGCCGGGCGCGCTCGGCAAACGCCAGGCCGGCGGGCGTCGGCACCACCGCATGGGTGCTGCGTTGAAACAGCCGGCTACCCACCGAGCTTTCCAGGCTGTCGATGCGCCGCGCCACGGCCGAGGGCGTGAGCGGGTGACGGCGCGCGGCTGCGGAAAAGCTGCCGGCTTCCAGTACGTCGAGAAACAGGCTCAGTTGATCGGTCAATGTATTGGGGTTCATCAGCGTCTGCTTGTGCGAGATTGGCACAGCCATTGTGCGTTGCTGTGCGTTTCCGCACCAGAGCGGACTGCGTAGCATGCAAGGCCTGGGAACAGCAGGAGCGAGCGGGTGGCAGATTTAGCGTTGTATTTAATGCTGGGCGTAGCGTTGGGCACGGTCGGTGGCTTGTTCGGCATCGGCGGCGGGCTGATTGCCATTCCCGTGTTGGGGGTATTTTTCGGCCTCGACCAGCAGATCGCCCAAGGCACGGCCCTGGTGATGGTGGTGCCGAATGTGATGCTGGCGTTGTGGCGTTATCACCAGCGCAACCGGATTGAATTGCGTCATGCACTGCCATTGGGCGTGATGGGTTTTTCCTTCGCCTGGCTGGGCTCGATCTGGGCGGTGGGGATCGATGCTGACGTGATGCGGGTGGGTTTTATCGCGTTTCTGCTGGTATTGGCGTCCTACAACCTGCTGCGAATGTTTACCCACAATGCACCGCCGTCAGCGCAGATGCGTTATTCCTGGCCGTGGCTTGGGGTGTTGGGCGCGGCGTCGGGCTCCATGGGTGGCTTGTTCGGGGTGGGCGGTGCAGTGGTTGCCACGCCGGTGCTGACCAGCATCTTCGGCACCAGCCAGGTGGTGGCCCAAGGGCTGTCGCTGGCCCTGGCGCTGCCGAGCACCAGCGTGACCCTGGTGACCTACGCCTGGCACCACGAAGTGGACTGGCTGATCGGCGTGCCTTTGGCCGTCGGCGGTTTGCTCAGTATCAGTTGGGGCGTGAAAGTCGCCCACGCCATGCCGGAGCGCATGTTACGCGGGCTGTTCTGCGGGTTCCTGGCGGTGTGTGCGGTGATGCTGACGTTTAAAGTTTGAAGCCTTCGAGGATGTATTCGGCGAGGCATTCGGTAATCGGCGAGGTGGTGCGCGGGTTGCGCAACAGCCGCAGGTTGACCGACGGCAGCGGCGGAAAACCGTCCGCTGTGCCCAATATGCGCAGGTCTTCGGTCACCAGGCTTTCCATATTGATCGTGACGGCCAGGCCGGCACCCACCACTGCGAGGATCGCGGCCCCGTTGGAGCTGTGATACGCCAGTCGGTACTCCTGCCCCTGGGCGTCCAGCGCGGCGCGTGCCCACTGCGTGCAAAAACTGTCGAGGCCGGAAATGGCCAGGGGCAGGGCGCTGTGCTCATCCATACAGAAGCAGGGCGCCGCCACCCACACCATGCGTTCATGGCGCAGCAGTTCGCCGATTTCATTTCCCGGTTCGCGGCTGATAACGGTCAGGTCGAGGTCCCGGCGCTGCATCAGCACCGGCGACGACTCGCAGTGCATTTCAATCTGGATCAGCGGGTAAGCCTTGGAGAAGCGCTTGAGAATCCCCGGCAAGTAGCGCATCACGTAATCGTCCGGGGTGCCGATGCGCACCAACCCGACCATGTGCGGCTCGCGCAGGGTGTTGAACACCTCGCTGTGCAGCTTCAGGATCCTGCGGGCATAGCCCAATAGCACCTGGCCTTCCGGAGTCAGCCGCACCTGGCGACCATCGCGCTCGAACAACTTGCGCTGCAACACATCTTCTTCCAGGCGTTTCATCTGCATGCTCACCGCCGACTGGGTGCGGTTGACCTGCTCGCCGGCGCGGGTAAAGCCCCCTTGATCAGCGATGGCGACGAAGGTGCGCAGCACCTCGGTGTCGATACTCGGGTAGCTGGACAATTGATCAATCTCCGAGATGTATTGCATAAGAAACATTCGTTGGATTGATCATAGCGCCAGGCACAGACTTCAGTCATCCCCACTGGAGGGCGAGATGATGAAAGGTCAAAGAGGCTTTGTACTGATGGCGAAGCGGCCGTTTTCCGGGCTGCTTCAACTGGGTTCCCGGTGGATGGCCGTGCACCGTGAGCGCCAGCTGTTGATGAGCATGAGCGATGAGGCGCTCAAGGACATCGGGCTCAACCGTGGCGATGTCGAGCAGGAAAGCCGCCGGCATTTTTGGGAAGACCCGCTGCGAAAATGACTCGGGATGCAGTAGGGTGGTTCGCGAGCACACAAGGAGATGCCCATGCCCGCAGAACTGTCCTTTTCCCTCAAGCAGGCGCGACGCCTGGCGCTGGCCGCCCAGGGTTTTTCCGGGCGCCAGCCGCCGGCGTTGATCAAGGCGGCGCAGGTCAATCGCCTGGTTGAGCGTTTGGGCGTGTTGCAGATTGATTCGGTAAATGCGGTGGTGCGTTCGCACTACCTGCCGCTGTTTTCCCGTCTGGGGCATTACTCTCCGTTGATTCTAGAGCAGGCCGCCTGGAGTTCGGGGCGGCGCCGCTCGCTGTTCGAATATTGGGGCCATGAGGCGTCGTTGTTGCCAATGGCGTTGTACCCATTGATGCGCTGGCGCATGGAACGGGCGGCCCGGGGGCAGGGGATCTATCAGCAAATGGCGCGTTTTGGTCGCGAGCAGCAGGCCACCATCGCCCGGGTGCTGGGCATCGTCGAACAACAAGGCGCCCTGGGTGCGGGCAGTTTGTCGACCCGCGAGGAGCGCGCCGGCCCGTGGTGGGACTGGAGCGATGAAAAGCATGCGCTGGAATGGTTGTTCGCCGCCGGCCAGGTGACCGTCGCCGGGAGGCGGGGTTTTGAGCGTTTGTATGACCTGCCGGAGCGTGTGATCCCGGCCGACATTCTCCAGCAACCCCCCTTGGACGAGGCTGAGGCGCAACGCGGTTTGCTGCTGCACAGCGCCACGGCGCTGGGGGTGGGCACTGAAAAAGACCTGCGCGACTACTTCCGTCTGGACCCGGCCGACAGCCGTGGGCGCCTGGCGGAGCTGGTCGAGGATGGGCAATTGATCACCTGCGAGGTCCAGGGCTGGAAACAGCCGGCTTATTGCCTGCCCGAGCCGAAAGTCCCGCGCAAGGTGCCTGCCAGCGCACTGTTATCGCCTTTTGATTCGCTGATCTGGGAGCGCAGCCGTACCGAGCGGTTGTTCGATTTCCGCTATCGGCTGGAGATCTACACGCCCCAGGACAAGCGGGTATATGGCTACTACGTGCTGCCGTTCCTGCACAACGAGCGGATTGCCGCGCGCGTGGATCTGCGGGCGGAGCGGGCGGCCGGACGCCTGGCGGTGCATGCCGTTCACGAGGAAGAGCCGGGGCTGGGCGAGGAGGGCATGCGCGCGCTGGCCCTGAATCTGCGGCAGATGGCCGACTGGCTCGGGCTTGAGCAGATACAGCTCAATTGCCAGCGGGCCAGTGCGGCACGGTTGCGGGTAGAGCTTTTAACGCTTGACCTGTTTTAGCGTCTCGGCGATCAGGAATGCCAATTCCAGCGACTGATCGGCATTCATCCGTGGGTCGCAGTGGGTGTGGTAGCGGTCCGACAGCCCGTCTTCAGTAATCGGCCGCGCGCCACCGATGCACTCGGTGACGTTCTGCCCGGTCATCTCGATATGAATCCCGCCGGCGTAAGTGCCTTCGGCTTCATGCACCTGGAAAAACTCCTTCACTTCGCTGAGAATCTGCGCGAAGTCCCGTGTCTTGTAGCCGCTGCTGGCCTTGATGGTGTTGCCGTGCATCGGGTCGGAACTCCACAGCACCTGTTTGCCCTCGCGCTGTACCGCGCGGATCAGGTTGGGCAGATGGTCGCCGACCTTGCTGGCACCCATGCGCGCAATCAGGTTCAGGCGGCCCGGGTCGTTGTCCGGGTTGAGGATGTCGATCAGGCGGATCAGGTCGTCGGGGTTCATGCTCGGGCCGACCTTGACCCCGATCGGGTTGTTCACCCCGCGCAGGAATTCGACGTGGGCACCGTCAAGTTGGCGGGTGCGATCACCGATCCAGAGCATGTGTGCCGAGCAGTCGTAATAGTCGTTGGTCAGGCTGTCGCGGCGCACGAAGGCTTGTTCGTAGTTGAGCAGCAGCGCTTCGTGGGCGGTGAAGAAACTGGTCTCGCGCAGTTGCGGCGAGCTGTCCATGCCACAGGCACGCATGAAGGCCAGGGTTTCGTCGATGCGGTCGGCCAGTTGGCTGTACTTCTCGGCCAGGGCGGAGTTGGCGATGAAGTCCAGGTTCCACTTGTGCACCTGGTGCAGGTCGGCAAAACCGCCCTGGGCAAACGCCCGCAGCAGGTTCAGGGTGGCGGTGGACTGGTGGTAGGACTGCAGCAGGCGGTCCGGATCGGGCACGCGGCTTTTTTCGTCGAAGCCGATACCGTTGACGATATCGCCGCGGTAGGCGGGCAGGGTGATGCCGTCGATGGTTTCATCGTTGGAAGAGCGCGGCTTGGCGAACTGGCCCGCCATACGCCCGACCTTGACCACCGGGCAGCCGGCAGCGAAGGTCATCACAATCGCCATCTGCAGCAGCACCTTGAAGGTGTCGCGGATTTTTGCCGCCGAGAACTCGGCAAAACTCTCGGCGCAATCGCCGCCTTGCAACAGGAAGGCGCGACCCTGGGTCACCTCGGCAAACTGACGGCGCAACTCACGGGCTTCACCGGCAAACACCAGCGGCGGATAGCTCGCCAGGTTTTGCTCGACCTGCGACAAATGCGCGGCGTCAGGGTACTGGGGTTGTTGCTGGATCGGCAGGGCGCGCCAGCTGTCGGGGCTCCAGGGTTGGCTCATCATGAACTCGAGTGATTTGCGGTCGGGCCGTCATGTTATCAGCAATTAGTACGTGACCTGCTGCCGCCGGTTCGCCCACAATCCCGGCTTTCCCGTTGGCACGCCGTTAGGAGTTGCAATGTCTGAGGAGCGCGTCGAGCGCCTGCTGGCCGAGGTCCATGATGACTTCGGCATGATCCGCGTGCTGGAAGTGGCCGATTACCGCTTTCTCGAGTTTGGCGATGCCATCGAGCAGAGTTGTGTGTTTACTGCTGACCCGAGCTGGTTGGAGTATGACTACACTCGCGCGATGCTGATTGGGGCGTTGTGCCATGAGCAGCCGGAGAGTGCGTTGTTTCTTGGGTTGGGGGCTGGGACGTTGACCCAGGCTTGCCTGAAGTTTCTGCCTTTGGATGATGTGGAAGCCATCGAACTGCGGCCTGATGTGCCGCGTCTGGCCATTGAGTACTTGGGGCTGGATGATGATCCTCGGCTGTATATCCGCGTTGGGGATGCGTTGGAATTGCTGCCTTCGGCTGAGTCGGCGGACCTGATTTTTGTCGACCTGTATACGGATGTTGGCCCTGGGGTTGGGCACCTGGCCTGGACGTTTCTGGAGAATTGCCAGAAGAAGCTGAACCCGGGGGGGTGGTTGGTGATTAATCAGTGGGCTACGGATGATGGGAAGCCTTTGGGGGCGGCGTTGTTGCGTGGGTTGTATCACCGGCATTATTGGGAGTTGCCGGTGAAGGAGGGGAATGTGATTTTGCTGGTGCCGGCGGATCTGGATCAGGTGCTTGATGTGGCGGCGTTGTCGGCGCGGGCTGAGGGGTTGGCGTCGCGGTTGGGGTATTCGTTGCAGTCGCTGATCAAGGCGATTCGGCCGGCTACGTAGGGTTTTGATTGTGTACATATCCGTTGCTG